>NZ_JBHWLC010000044.1:0-72143 GCF_042730635.1 Streptomyces sp. NPDC059917 | reverse complement strand
GCGCGGCGGCCCGCCGCGCACCCAGGAACACCGATCCCCAAAGGCTGGACCATGACCACCATCGCCCAGAACGTCGTGCACTCGGAGAAGGCAGAGGAGTTCCCCACCGGCCTGCCGGAGGAGCTGCGGGGGCTGCCCGAAGGCGTGCCCCGCTACGACCCGAACGACCAGGTCGAGACCGCGGTGATCCGGCGCCTCGTCGGCAACTGGCACCGCAGGGCCACCGTCAAGCGCGACGAGCCGGACCTCGACGAGCTGTTCGAGATGGACCGGCCCGACTACCCCGAGGGCATCCTGCCCTTCCACGACCACCCCACCTACCAGGCGCTGGACCCGGCGAAGAAGTCGGAGCTGATGAGCTGGGCGTGGATCGCGTACAACCGGCACACGATCATGGCCGAGCAGAAGGTGGCCAACCCGGCGTTCGCCCTCGTCATGGAGGGGGAGTACCCCATGCTCCAGGACGAGGCGCTCAACATCTCGCTGGCACAGGCCATGGTCGACGAGCAGTACCACACGCTCATGCACCTCAACGCGAGCGCGCTCACCCGCCGTCGGCGCGGTCGCGCCATGCCCGACAACGACCTGCCCATCTCGCACACGGCCCGCGAACACCTGCGGCTGCGCGAGGGCGCTTCGCACCGCTGGCAGAAGTCGCTGACCACGCTCGCCTTCGCGACCGTGTCCGAGATCTCCATCAACGCCTACCTCGACCTGCTGGCCGACGACCCGCACATCCAGCCGGTCAACAGCAGCACCGCCAAGCTGCACAACCGCGACGAGTACTGCCACGCCTCGATCTCCGCCGTCCTGGCCGAGATGGTCCACGACAAGCTCGACGCCGAACAGGGCAAGTTCTTCCGCGACATGCTCTTCGAGGGGCTGGAGGCGTTCGTCGCCACCGACTACACCACCTGGCACCGGATCATGGACCTCGCCGAGATCGAGGGCGGCCACGCGATGCTGGCCGACTGCCAGGCCGAGACGAGCCGCAAGCGCCTGGTGCGCGACTACACGGGTCTGCACACCCTCATCGAGCGGATGGGCGTGCAGGAACTCGTCGAGTTCGACTGGTCGAAGTCCCACGTCGCACGCTGACGCCCCGCCGATGTCGCCGCAGCAGAAGAGGAATTGAGACTTCCGGTGAAACACTACGCCAACGAGCGGCTCGCTCAGCTCGCACAGGATCGCGGCATGCCCGCGGAGTACGTGCGTGACCTGCGCGTGGTCGGCAGCGTCCTCCCGTTCAAGGTCAACGAGTACGTGGCCGACGAGCTGATCGACTGGTCGGCCGCGCCGGACGACCCGATCTTCCGACTGACCTTCCCGCACCGGGACATGCTCCCGGCGCACGTCTTCGACCGGATGGCCGCGCTGCTCGACAACGGCGCCCCGCGCGGGGAACTGCGCCTGGCCGCCGCGGCCGCGCAGCTCGAACTCAACCCGCACCCCGGCGGCCAGCTGGAGGCCAACGTCCCCGAGCTGGACGGCCGTCGCCTCGACGGGCTCCAACACAAGTACGCCGAGACGGTGCTGGTCTTCCCCTCCCAGGGGCAGACCTGCCACTCGTACTGCGGATACTGCTTCCGCTGGGCGCAGTTCGTCAGCCAGGCGGAGCTGCGCCAGGCGCTGCGCGACCCGGCCGACCTGACCGGCTACCTCGCCGGACACCCCGAGGTCACCGACGTGCTCTTCACCGGCGGCGACCCGATGATCATGCGCACCGAGGTGATCCGCCGCTGGGTGGAGCCGCTGCTGGAACCGGGCACCGAAGCGATCCGCACCCTGCGGTTCGGCACCAAGGCCCTGTCGTACTGGCCGGCGCGCTTCACCACCGGCGAGGACGCCGACGACCTGCTGCGCCTCTTCGAGCAGGCCGTCGCCGCGGGCCGCCACGTGGCCGTCATGGCGCACTTCTCCCACCCCCGGGAGCTGGAGACCGAGGCGGTACGGGACGCCATAGCCCGGATCCGGTCCACCGGTGCGGTGATCCGCGCCCAGGCGCCCCTGGTGGCGCACGTCAACGACGACGCGGCCGCCTGGGCCCGCATGTGGCAGATGCAGGTCGACCTCGGCATCGTCCCCTACTACATGTTCGTGGAGCGGGACACCGGGGCGCGCAACTACTTCGGGCTGCCCCTGGTGCGCGCCCTGGACATCTACACCGAGGCGCTGCGCGGGGTCTCCGGCCTCGCGCGCACCGCGCGCGGCCCGGTCATGTCGGCCGGACCGGGCAAGGTGATGATCCACGGCACCGCCGAGGTCGGCGGCGAACGCGCCTTCGTCCTCAGCTTCCTGCAGGCCCGCCGCCCCGAGTGGGTCGGCCGCCCCTTCTTCGCCGCCTACGACGAGCACGCCCAGTGGTACGACGACCTCAAGCCGCTGTCCGCCTCCGGGGCCGCCTTCCCGCCGTTCCCGGAGCTGACCGCATGAGGCTCGCCGTCCACGAGATCCGGCTCACCGACCACGACGTCTGGCGCAGCGCCCGCGAGGCCATCCCGGTGCAGCCGGGCCTCCTCGTCGAGCTCTCGTCCGGCGGCCGCTCCGGCTTCGGCGAGGCCTCGGCCTTCATGACCGACCGCTACAACTCCTCCCTCGCGGCCATGCACGACGACCTGCGCCGGGTCGCGGCCACCGTGCGCGCGCTGCCCGCCGACGACCCCGAGGGCAGCTGGGCCGTGCTGGCCCCGCTGCTCGCGGGCTCGCCCTTCCTGCTGGCCGCGCTCGACGTCGCCGCGCACGACCTCGCCGCCCGGCTGGCGGGCGTACCGCTCTGGCGCCACCTGGGCGGGGAGGAGCCCGGCGCCCTGCACTCCAGCTACAGCATCGGGCTCGACGAGACCGACGTGATGGTGCGCAAGCTGCGCGAACAGCCGGGCTGGCCCGCCTACAAGGTCAAGCTCGCGGCCCCCGGCGACCTGCACGTCCTTCGGGCGCTGCGCGAGCACACCGACGCCCCCTTCTTCGTGGACGGCAACTGCGGCTGGGATCCGGCCGCGACGCTCGACGCGCTGGAGGACATGCGCGCCCTCGGCGTGGAACTCCTGGAGCAGCCGTTCCCGCGCGAGCGCTGGGAGGACGCCGCCGCGCTCAAGGCGGCCTCACCGATCCCGGTGTACGCCGACGAGAGCATCACCGGGCCCGACGACCTCGACGCCTGCGTCGAAGCGTTCCACGGGGTCAACCTCAAGCTGATGAAGGCCGGGGGCATCACCCCCGCACTGCGGATGCTGCGCCGCGCACGCGCCGCGGGCCTGGGCACGATGCTCGGCTGCATGCCGGAGTCCAGCGCGGGCGTCTCCGCCACCGCCCACCTCGGACCGTACGTCGACCACCTCGACGCGGACTCCATCGCGCTGCTCGCCGTCGACACCGGCGTCGGGGTGCTGCTCGACGGCCAGGGCCGGATCACCCTGCCGCAGGCTCCCGGCACCGGCTTCGTCCCCGACTTCGCGGGACCCGCCTTCACCGTGCGGCCCACCCTGGGCGGGCGCGCCGGTTGGGACGGCGGCGCCCTGGCCGTCTACCGCGAGGCGGTGCCCGTCGCCGCCCTCGTCGAACGCCGTCGGCCGCTGCCCGGGAAGGGACCGAGCGACGCGGTGCGCCGGCTGATGGAGTTCTCCTTCGAGGAGGGCGCGAGCGCGCAGGAGATCGCCGCCCTGCTCCGCACGGCCGTCACCCGCGCCGTCGCCGACGGCGCCGACACGGTGTGGATGCGTTCCGAGCGCGCCGCCGGTTTCGCCGAAGCGGCCCGCACCACCGGTTTCGCCGCGGCGACGCCGGTCGCCGAATCCCTCTTGGTCTGGAAGGCACCCGCATGACCAGCGCCCCCGCATCCCCGACCACCACCGCGCCCGCCGCCGGGGCCGGCCCGGTGACGGCGGCCGTCGCCACCGCCACCGCGGTCGCCGCGCTGCGCGCCGCGGGCGTCCCGCAGGACGACGCCCGCGACGTGGCCGCCGCCCTCACCGAGACCTCGCTGCGCGGCATCGACACGCACGGCCTGCGCCTGCTCCCGCAGTACCTCACCGAACTCGAACAGGGCATCGCCACCGCCCGCCCCGACATCAGCGTCGTGCGGGACTCCGGCGCCGCCGTGATGCTGGACGCCGACGGCGCCCTCGGCGTGGTCGCGGGCCTGGCCGCCGCCCGGATCGCGGCCGAGCGCGCCCGCGTCCACGGCGTCGCCGCCGTCGGCGTGCGCAACTCCAACCACTTCGGCGCCGCCTCCGTCTACAGCCGCCACCTCGCGGCCCAGGGCCTCGTCGGCATCGTCACCACCTCCGCGGCCTCCCGCGTCGCGCCCTTCTCCGGCACCACCCCGCTGTACGGGACCAACCCGCTCAGCTTCGCCGCCGCCGACGACGGCGACGAGTTCGCCCTCGACATGGCCACCAGCCAGGTCTGCTTCGGCGAGATCAAGGAGCGGCGCAAGCACGGCCGCGCCCTCGACGCGGGCTGGGCCACCGACGCCGAAGGCCGCCCCGCCACCGACCCCGAGGACGCGTACGCGCTCTCCCCGCTCGGCGGCTACAAGGGCCAGGGCCTCGCCATGGTCGCGACCCTCCTCGGCGCCGTCCTCACCGGCTCGCCGGCGGACTGGCACCTGGAGCACATCGGTGAATCCGCCCCCGGCCGCAGCCGCCAGGTCGGCCACTTCCTGATCTGCCTGGACCCGGCCGCGTTCGGCGGCGCCGAGAGCTTCGCCGCCGGTTTCGCCGACCTGGTCGGCACCACCCGCGCCACCCGGCCCGGCGTCGAGGCCACCCAGCCCGTGCAGGTCCCCGGCGACCCGCAGCGCCGCAGCGCCGAGCGGCGCGCCGCCGAGGGCATCCCGCTCGACCCGCACACCGCGGGCGCCTTCGCGGAGCTCGCCGCACTCCACGGAACGGGAGCGGACGCATGATCCTGGTCCTGCTCAGCCCGCGCAACGCCGGGCTGCCCTTCGCCGAATGGCTCGGCGAGGAGGCGGGCCGGCTGCTCGCCGTGACCGCGCGGGGCGTCGACCCCGGTCCCGGCTTCCAGGCCGTGGAGACCGTCGCCGACTACTTCGACGACACGGCGGTACGGGAGGCCGCGCGCCGCCTGTGCGAGCGGTACGGGGTCACCCGCGTCCTGGCCCTCGCCGAGGTCGACGTGGAGCGCGCCGCCGCCCTGCGCGAGGAGTTCGCGCTGCCCGGCCAGCGCCCCGAGAGCGCCCGCGCCTACCGGGACAAGGTCCGGATGAAGGAGCTCGCCGCCGCGGGCGGCATCCGCGTCCCCGCCTTCGCCCCGGCCGACTCCCCGGCCGACGTCCTCGCCTTCATGGCCGCCCACCCCGGCCCGGTCGTCGTCAAGCCGCGCGGCGGCTCCGGCTCCACCGGCGTGGCCGTCCTGGACACCCCCGACGACCTGCCCGCCGTCGCCGACCGGATCCGCGCCGGCGACCACGAGGTGGAGGAGTTCGTCGCCGGCCGGTTCTTCCACGTCGACGCCCTGCACGCGGGCGGCGACCCGGTCGTCTCCGTCCCCTCCCTCTACACGGACGGCGGCTGCCTCTCCCACTGGACCGACTCCGGCAACGGCAGTTGGACCCTGGAGCGCGCGGACCCGCTGCACCGCAGGCTGGTGGACGAGACGTGGCGGCTGGTGGCCGCGCTGCCCGCCGCGCCCGCGCTCTTCGTGCACGCCGAGTTCTTCGTGACCGACGCCGACGAGATCGTGCTGTGCGAGATCGCCGGCCGGGTCGGCGGCACCCCGATCCCCGCCATGCTGGAGGCCGTGCTCGGCCTGGACCCGCGGCACCTGTGGGCCAGGATCGAATGCGGGCTGCCGGTGGACCTGGACGCCGTGCGCGCCCACGCCGACGCCGCCCCGCTCGTGGCCAACTTCGGCCTGCCGCCGCGCAACGGCCGCATCACCCGGGTGCCCGCCGAAGCCCCGGACGGCACCCGCGACTTCGCGGTCCTCGCCGAGCCGGGCGAGGACTGGGGCGGCGCCCGCTACGCGGGCCGCAAGTCCGGCGACTTCATCGCCACCTGGCTGGTCACCGCCGCCCACGAAGGCGAACTGCTGGCCCTCCTGGCCAAGACCGAGGCCGACACCGAAGCCGCCTTCGGCTGGGACCTCGCCGACGCGGCGGTCGAGGAGGAGCGGTGAAGTACTCCGCCAAGGTCCTCGACGCCGCGAGCCGCCCCACCGCCCGGGAGTTCCCGGCGCTGGAACGGCCCCCCGTCATCTGGGACGACGACCGCTGGTGGCGGTTCACCGAACGCACCGACCTGCACGAGACCCACTACCTCGCCGTCCACGCCGCGGACGGCGCCCTGGTGGCCCTCGCCCCGCTGCTGCTCACCCGGGACGGCGGCGGCCTGCTCTTCTACGACGTCCCCAAGATGACCGGGAACCTCGGTGCCTTCGGCGACCCCGCACACCTCACCGAGGCCGAGCGCACCCGCTGGGAGGAGCTGACCGCCGCCCTGGCGCAGGCCCGCCCCGCCCAGTACCCCTCCGTCGCGCTGTCCGTCTTCGGCTCCCACCACGGCATCGTGCACGCCACCGGGCGCACCGCGGACGAGCGCCGCGAGGTCCTCGCCGAACTGCCGCGGCTGCTGGAGGACGCGGCCCGGTTCCTGGGCTGCGCCAGCCACGCCCTGCTGTACGCGACCGACGAACAGGCCGGGACCCTGGGACCCGCCGCCGCGGACCTCGGCCACGTCCCGGCCGTCCTGGGCGCCGAGTCCGTCCTGCGCCTGGACGCCCCGGACTGGGACACCTACCTGGCCACCCTCGTCAGCCGCAAGCGCAAGCGCGCCAACCGCGAACTGCGCGAGTACGCCGAGGCCGGATTCACCACGGTGATCCGCGAGGGCGCCGACGCCCTCACCGGCCCCGTCGTCGACCTCCAGGTCGCCCTGCGCGCCAAGTACGGCCTGCCCGGCGGGCGTCCGCGCGTCGAGCGGGACTTCGCGGCGATCCGCGAGACCGTCGGCGACAGCGCCCTCGTCCTCAGCGCCGAACGCGACGGCGAGACCCTCGGCTTCGTCCTCTACCTCCGTTCCGGCGACGCCCTCTTCGGGCGCACCGCCGGCTTCGACGACGACCGGGCCAAGGGCGTCTACTTCGCCCTCACCTACCACGAGACCATCCGCTGGTCCCTGGCCAACGGGGTCCGCGACATCTGGTACGGCCTCGCCGCCTACGACGCCAAGAAGCTGCGCGGCTGCGACCTCGAACCGCGCCACGGCTGGTTCCACTTCACCGGCGAGGGCCACCAGGTCCTCACCGAGACCGTCCGCCTCCAGGGCGACGGCGAAAACGGCCGGCTGCGCGGCCTCGGCCCGAACAGCACCACCCCACAAGGAGACTGAGCCGACATGCCACTGACCCCGACCCCCTTCATCTGGATGGACGGCGAACTGGTCCCCTGGGACGAGGCCCAGGTGCACGTGCTCACGCCGAGCCTGCACTACGGCTGGGGCGTCTACGAAGGCATCCGCGCCTACGAGACCGAGACCGGCCCCGCCGTCTTCCGGCTGCGCGAGCACATCGCCCGGCTGCGCGACTCCGCCCGCGTCTACCTGATGGAACTGCCCTGGACCGACGAGGAGTTGGTCCAGGCCGTCCTCGAGCTGGTCCGCGTCAACGGCCAGCCCTCCTGCTACATCCGGCCCATCGCCTACCTCGGCTACGGCGAGATGGGCGTGGCGCCCAACCTCGACGCCGTCCGCATGTCCATCGCGGTCTGGCCCTGGGGCTCGTACCTCGGTGACAAGGCGGAGAGCGAGGGCTGCCGCCTCATCGTCAGCAACTGGCAGCGCAACTCCAACCAGACCGTCCCGCCGCTGGCCAAGGCCACCGGCGCGTACGTCAACAGCGCCCTCGCCAAGGTCGGCGCGCAGCGCGCCGGTTACGACGACGCGCTGATGCTGACCGCGAACGGACACATCGCCGAGGCCTCGGCCGCCAACCTGTTCATGCTGCGGGGCGGCGAGCTGGTCACCCCGCCCGTCAGCGACGGCATCCTGCCCGGCATCACCCGCGACACCGCCATCACCTTCGCCCGCGACCTCGGACTGACCGTCGTCGAGCGCAGCATCCCGCGCAGCGAGGTGTACATCGCGGACGAGGCGTTCCTGACCGGCACCGCCGCCGAGATCGTCCCGGTGGCCTCCGTCGACGAGCGCCCGGTCGGCGACGGCCGCGTCGGCGCCGTCACCAAGGAGCTCCGCGGTCTCTTCCAGGACGTCGTGCGCGGCCGCAACCAGGCGTACGAGCGCTGGTTGGAGCGCGTGTGAGCGGCGAGCGCCACCAGGACCACCAGGGATACGGCCGCGCCCGCGCCGGGGTCGGCGAGGCGGTGGCCCGTCTGGAGGCCGCCGCCGGCGCCCTGCCCGACACGGCGCCGGACGCCGCCCCGCGCACCGGGCACACCTCGTGGGGCGAGGAGGTGTGCGACCGGCTGATCGACCTGGGGGCCGCCCGCGCGTGGCTGCGCGCCGCCGCGTCCGCCCCGGTGGTCGACGACGTCGACGAGATGATGCACGCCTGCGTGCGCTGGGTGGTGGGCGAGGACGTCGTGCGCACCCGCTCGCGCATCGACACCTACGTCGCCGACACGGTGCCCGTGCGCGAGGGGCAGAGCGCCGACGCCGCGCACGGCCTGGTCACCTCGGTGGTCACCTTCGCCGCCCGGCCCGAGTACTACGACGGCGCGGTCGAACGGCTGCGCGCGGCCCTCGGCCCGCGCCCCGCCGGCCGGGCCGCCGCCGCGTGGGACATCGCCGCGCAGGCCCTGGGCGGCCTCGGCGCCACCCGCGACGAATGGGTGGGCGCGGACCCCGCCCACACCGCCGCCGGCGGCTGGGTCCTGGTCGAGCGGATCGGCCGGATCCAGCTGGCCGCCGCCCTCCTGGCCGAGGCGGACGCGCACCCGGAGGCGGCGCCGGGATCGGGACCGCAGTACGTGAACGCGGCCCGCCGCTACACCTGGAACTGGCTGCGCCAGCCCCCGCCCGAGGCGGCCACCGAGGTCCACGTCCGGCGCACCGGTGAACTCACCGCGTGGCTGCGGGGCGGCGACGCCGCGGCGGGGCGTGGCGCATGACGGACCGGCAGACCCCGCCGACGGCGCGGACCCCGTCGAGCGGGCGCCTGGCCCGCTTCCTGGTCGCGATCTTGCCCAGGACCCCCGCCGGGCGCAAGCTCGCCGCGGGCGCCGCCGTGGACTCGGTCGGCTCCGGCATGTTCCTCGCCGCGTCGACCCTGTACTTCGTCACGGTGGTCGGCTTCCCGGCCGAGCGGGTCGGCCTGGTGCTCGCCGTCGCGAGCGTCGTCGGCCTGCTCAGCCCGGTCCCGCTGGGCCGGTTGGCCGACCGGATCGGCCCCGCCACGGTGTACGTCGGCCTGCTCGCGGCCCGCGGCGTCGGCTACGCGGGCTTCGCGCTGGTCCACGACTTCTGGCCGTACGCGGTGCTGACCTGCGTGTTGACCGCCCTCGACCGGGGCTGCTCGCCGCTCCAGCAGGTCGTGGTCGGGCTGATCGAGGGCGGCGAGAACCAGACCCGCACCATGGCCTCGATCCGCTCGGTGCGCAACATCGGGCTGACGGCCGGTTTCCTGCTGGCCGGTGCGGTCCTCGCGGTCGAGAGCCGGGCCGCGTTCGTCGCGCTCTTCCTCGGCAACGCGCTGACCTTCTTCGTCATCGCCACGGTCGTGGAGCGACTGCGGCGCCGGGCTCCCGGCACCGCCCCAGCCGCCGCGTCCGCCACGGCGCCCACCACCGGGCCCGTCGCGAAGGACGTCCCGCGGCGGGAGGCCGCACCCGAGGAGCCCGTCCGCAGTCCCTTCCGGGACCTGCGGTTCATGCTCTTCACCCTCTCCAACGGCGTGCTGTCCCTGCACGACTCGGTGCTCTTCGTGCTGCTGCCGCTGTGGCTCACCACCGCCACCAGCGCACCCACCTCGGCCGTCTCGGTGCTGCTGGCCGTGAACACCGTCCTCACCGTGCTCCTGCAGGTCTACGTCTCCAAGTTCGCGGAGACCACGGCCCGCGCCCTGAAGCTCGTCTGGGTCGCGCTGCTGCCGCTGCTGCTGGCCTGCGGCTTCTTCGCGGGCGCCGAGCACGTGTCCGTCTGGCCCGCCGCGGCCTGCGCCGTGCTCGCCGTGGTGCTCCTCACGGTCGGCGAGAACCTGCACTCCGTGGCCGTCTGGAACCTGTCGTACGAGATGTCCCCGGCCCCGGCCCGGTCCCGCTACCTGGCCACCTTCAGCCTCGGCGTGACCGGCCAGCAGATCATCGGACCGGTTCTGATGACCTCGGTCATGCTGCCGCTCGGCAGCATAGGCTGGGCGCTGCTCGCCGGGATCTTCGCGGTGGCCGCGCTCGTCGTACGGGCCACCGGCGGCCCCCGGGCGACGCTGCCCGCCGCCCAGTCCACCCCCGTAACCACCGAGGTGACCACATGACCGAGCACGTACTCATCGTCGGCGGCGGCCGCGAGGTCCCCGGACTGATCCGGGACGTCGGCGGCCCGGAGGTGGCCACCACGATCCTGTGCCGGATGGAGTTCGTCCCCAAGATCCGCAAGCCGGGGCAGCACGACCGGGTGCTCGCCCTGCGCAGCGAGGCCCCCGACGAGGAGTGGATCGCCCTGGCCGCCGCCGTCCACGCCCGGCACCCCTTCACCCGGGTCGGCACCTTCGGCGAACGCGACCAGGACCGCGCCGCCGCCGTGGCCGAGGCCCTGGGCCTGCCCTGCCACAGCCCGCGGACCATCGCCTACGTGCACGACAAGCACGCGATGCGCCGCAGGCTCGCCGAGACCGGGGTCGACGAGACCCCGGTCGCCCGGGTCGCCGACGCGACCGAGCTGCGCGCCTTCCTCGCCGAACACGGCACCCCCTGCGTGGTCAAGCCCACCCAGGGAGCCGGTAGTTTCGGGGTGTCCGTCGTCCGCGACGTGGACGAGGCCGAGTCGGCCTTCGCCCGCGCCGCTCGCGACTTCGAGGTGATCCCCGACGCGGGCGTCCTGGTCGAACGCTTCCACGTGGGACCGCAGTTCAGCGTCGAGGCCTTCTCGGAGGACGGCGAGCACGAGATCCTCGCCATCACCCGCAAGTACTCCGACCCGGTCGGCTTCGTCGAGGTCGGCCACGTCGTCCCCGCCGAACTCGACGCCGATCAGGCCGAGTCGGTGCACACCTACGTGCGACGCCTGCTCGACGCCCTCGACATCCGCTACGGGGTCACCCACACCGAGGTCGTGCTCACCGACGCCGGTCCGCGGGTCATCGAGACCCACGTGCGGCTCGCCGGGGACGAGATCCCCTACCTCGTCCAGGACGTCACCGGGGTCGACCTCGTCGACTGCGTGGTCCGCCAGACCCTCGGCCAGTCGGTGCTCGCCGACATCCGCAAGACCCTCGCGGACCCCTCCGTGGACCGGCGGCCCGAAGCCATCTGGTTCGCGGTGCCCCGGGCGCGCGGCACCCTCACCGCGATCAACGGCCTGGCCGAGGCCGCCCGACTGCCCGACGTCGTCGTCGCCGAGGCGCTCCTCGACGCGGGGGACACGGTGGGCGACCTGGACAGCTCCGAGTCCCGCGCCGCCTTCGTGCGGGTCCGCGGCGCGGACGCCGCCGAGGCCATCGCCCGCGCCCAACAGGCCGTGGCCGGACTGGAGTTCGCCGTCAAGGTCGTCGGCGGCGACCGGGCCGGCGCCGGCGAGTGGGTCTGAGGGGGCAGCGGTGAAGGACGACATCACGGCCGGTCCCGAACTGGCCGAGCGCGCCCGGGCCCTGCTCCCCGCCGCGGCCTACGACTTCTACGCCGCCGGTTCCGACGAGCAGATCAGCACCGGCGAGGCCGCGGCGGCCTGGCGGGCCCGGCGGCTCGCCCCGCGCGTCCTGCGGGACGTCTCCGCGGTGGACACCTCCCTGGAGCTGCTCGGCAGCACCCTCGCCTCGCCCGTCCTGGCCGCGCCGACCGCCTTCCACCGGATGGCGCACGACGAGGGCGAGGTGGCCACGGCCGCGGGCGTGCGCGCCGCGGGCTCCCTGATGGTGCTCTCCTCCCGGGCCACCCGCTACCCGGAGGACGTCGCGGCGGCCGCCGGGCCCTGGTGGTTCCAGGTCTACTGCCTGCGGGACCGCGACATCACCCGCCGCCAGGTCGAACGGGCCACCGCGGCCGGAGCCCGGGCACTGGTCCTCACGGTCGACGCGCCCTACGTCCCCCCGAAGGCCACCGCGGGCCTGCCTCTCCCGCTGCCCCAGGACGACGAGCTGTGCCGCTCCGTCGGACTGGCCACCCGCACGCCCGGCTGGGAGCAGGACCCCTCCATCGGCCCCGAGGTGATCGACGAGCTGAAGCGGATCTCCGGGCTGCCCGTGCTGGTCAAGGGCGTGCTGCGGGCCGATGACGCGAAGGCGTGCGTGTCCGCCGGAGCCGCCGCGGTGATCGTCTCCAACCACGGCGGCCGCCAGCTCGACCGCGCCGCGGCGACCGCCGAGGCACTGCCCCCGGTGGTCCGGGCCGTGGGGGACACCGTGCCCGTACTGGTCGACGGGGGCGTCCTGACGGGCACGGACGTCCTGGTCGCCCTCGCCCTGGGCGCCCGCGCGGTCCTGGTGGGACGCCCCGTCCTGTGGGCCCTGGCCCTGGGCGGCGCCGACGGCGTGGCCGCCCTGCTCGATTCGTACCGGCAGCAGCTCTCGCTGCGGATGGCCCTCGCGGGCGCCGCGTCCCTCGGCGAGATCGGCCCGGACCTGCTGCACGGATAGATCGTCCCGAACGCGCGAAGGCCCCCTCGACACGAATGTCGAGGGGGCCTGACGCATGAGTAGCGGGGACAGGATTTGAACCTGCGACCTCTGGATTATGAGCCCAGCGAGCTACCGAACTGCTCCACCCCGCGTCGTTGAACACCACTCTACGCGAGATTCTGGGCACCGTTCACCAGGATTTCCTCCAGCCGCCCTCGACCCGATCCGGATGTGTTCCGGACGGCCTCCGGACGTGATCCGTAGCGGCGTCCTCCGGGTCCTCCCAGGTGGGCGTCGTCCGCGCGGTGCGGCGGCGCCGCCGCCGAGGCGGTCCGGAGCGGGCCTCGAAGCGGTTTCGAGGGGGATCTGAGCCATCGTCGAGTGATCGCCGTCATGGTCTGACCACCGAACGTGACGCACGGCCCGGTCCCTGCGCGACGAGCGCCGGGCCCGGGCCCGGCGGATGGAGGACGACCCCGTGACCATGAACGCCGCCCGATCGCCCGCGCACGCCCCGCCCCTGCCCGGACCCGAGGAGTTCGCCGCGCTCGGCCCGGACCGGCGCGAGGAAGCGGTGCGCACCACGCCCGGCACCGCGGGCTGGGGCGAGACCGTCCGGATCACCCTGATGCTCGGGCGGCCGCGGACCTGCGTCCCCGGCATGCTGACCTTCGCGCTCGGCTGGACGGTCGCGGGCGGCGGCGTCGGCGGGCCCCTCTTCGCCGGACTGGCGATCTCCCTGGTCTACGGGCTGCTGGCCAACACCTACAACGCCTACACCGACCTCGCGGAGGACAGCCGCAACCTGCCCGGCCGGGTCTGGCAGGTCCTGCGCATCGGGCACCGCCGACTGCTGTGGATCAGCCACGCGATGTCCGCCGTACTCGTCGGCGCCTCGCTGTTCTACAGCGTCGCCTACGTGGTCCCGATGATCCTGGCGCTCGTCGGCGCCCACCAGTACTCCTTCCTCCCCGGTCGGCTCAAGGCCCGCCCCGTGACCGGGCTGTTCGCCTTCAGCCTGGCGGTCTTCGGCCCGTACCTCCTCGGCTACTTCGCGGCCCCCGCCGGAGTGCGGCGGCTGACCGGGGACGCCTGGGCGATCCTCGCCTTCCTGATCATCTGGTTCGTGGCCAAGGGCATGGTCAAGAACCTCCCGGACTACGACGGCGACCGCGAGGCCGGGCTGCGGACCTCCGCGACGGTCTTCCCCGACCGGCTCTCCGCCGCCCGGGCCGCCACCGTCGTCACCCTGATCGGATACCTGTCCCTGACCGGCTTCGTCCTGGCCGGCAGCCTGCCGCTGCGCACCCTGGTGGCGCTGCCCTGGGCCGTCGCGGCCTTCCAGCAGTGCCGGGCGATGGCCCGGGCCGTGGACAACGGGGCCGCCAACGCCGTCCTGAAGGCCGACATGCTGCTGTCGACCGCGTTCCTCGCCTCCGTGCTCGTGCTGCGCACCCCCGGCTGGGCGACCGCCCTGTCCGTGGCGATCGGCGCCGTGATCCTCTTCGGCAGCGACTTCCTGGCCCTGGACTCCCGGCGCAAGAACGACGGCGCCCACGCGCCGAAGGCCGCCTGAGCGGCCCAGCCACCTTCCTCTTCCGCCACCCGCCCCGAAGGAGTTCCCGCATGGCCGCTGTCCCCGGACCGCGCACACCGGCCCAAGTGGTGCGCACCGTCAGAGCGTTCCAACGCTCGCTGCCGGAAGGGCTGGAACACCTCAAGGACGAGTACGGTGAGGTCAGCGCCTTCGGGCTGGGCCCCACCCGCACCTACTTCCTCTTCGGGCCGCGGGCCAACGCCCTGGTGATGCGCAACCCCGAGAACTTCCGCTTCGCCGGCGCCTACGACATGCTCCGCCCCATCGCCGGAGAGACCGCCCTGGTCGTCACGGACGGCGAGCCGCACGCCCGCCGCAAGCGCAAGGCACTGCCCTCCTTCCAGCGGCCCGGTGTCGAGCAGGCCACCCGAACGATCGTCGAGGCCGTCGACCGGACCATCGACACATGGCACCCCGGGCAGCGCCTGGACATCCACGCCGCACTGCGCGAGGCGATCCGCGGCGCGATGCTCCGGCTCTTCTGCGGAGACCGGATCGCCGCGCAAGCCCCGTACATGATCGGCCAGTTGGACCAGATCCACGAGCTGATGGACAATCCGCTGCCCCAGCAGATGGTCGCCTGGAGCCTGCCGACCCGGGCCCGCAGGCGCGCCCTCGACGGCATCGCCGCCGTCGAGGAGCGCATCTACGAGGAGATAGCCCGCAGGCGGCACACCGGCGAGGCGGGAGGGCGCGGCGGCGAGGACCTCATCTCGGTCATGCTGGCCGACGGCGGCGCCGTGATGACGGACCAGGAGATCCGCGACATGGTCGTCAGCGCGCTGATCGCGGGCTACGACCCGGTCGGCTCCGGCATCGGCTGGGCCGTCTACAACTCCCTGGCCCACCCGGGCGTCTGGCAGCGGCTGCGGGCCGAGGCCGACGAGGTCCTCGGCGGCGCGCGCGCCACCCCCGGCGCCGTCCGCAAGCTGCGCTACACCGGCCGCGTGATCCAGGAGAGCCTGCGGCTGCACCCGCCCGTCGTGATGAGCCCGCGCCGCGTCGTCAAGGCCTTCCGGCACCGCGGTCACCTGATCCCCGCGGGCGCCACCGTGGCCGTCAGCGAGTACATCACCCACCGCTTGCCGGCCGTCTGGGACGCCCCCGGTGCCTTCCGCCCCGAGCGCTGGGACACCGACCAGGAGGGCTACCAGTCCCCGTCGCCCTTCGAGTACCTGCCCTACGGGTACGGCGCCCGCCGCTGCATCGGCGCCGGGATCGCCGGGGCCGTCCTGCCAGCCGTCCTCTCCCGGCTGGCCCAGCGCACCGAACTCGACCTGCTCACGCTCCGGCCCCAGTACGGCGGCATCCCGGCCCTCATCCCGCGCGGCGGACTCCACGTCCAGGTCGCCGAGATGCCGCTCCGCGACCGTCCCCGCGACCGGGCCGTCGACACCGAACGCGACGTACTGGTGGAGGAATCCCGATGACGACCCAGACCGTCCGCCCGCCCGGCAGGGTGGCCGTTCCCGACGCGGACCGGGCCCGACACGCCTGGCGGATGCGCGAAATGATCTACGGCCAGCTCCGCTCCCGCGCGATCGGCGCCATGGCCGAACTCGGCCTCGCCGACGTGCTGGGCGACGGAGCCCTGAGCGCCGCCGAACTCGCCGCGAAGGTCGGCGCCGACCGCGCCCTGCTGAGCCGACTGCTGCGCGCCCTGGCCTCCTTCGAGATCGTGCGCCTCGAACGCCCCGACGGACGCGAGGAGTTCTCGCTGACCCCGCTCGGCGAGACGCTGCGATCGGACGCCCCCGGCTCGGCGCTGCCGACGGCCCTGCTGGTCGCCGCCACCGTGGCGCCCGCCTGGGAACGGCTCACCCAGGTGGTCCGCAGCGGACGCGCCTCCTTCCCCGAGGTCTTCGGCCAGGACTTCTTCTCCCACCTCGGCGACGACGCCCGGCTGCGGCGCATCTTCGATCGCTCCCAGGAGACCGGCCTGGCCCTGGAACTGGAGGGGCTGCTGGGCGCGGTGGACTTCACCGGCCCGCTCCGGGTCGTCGACATCGGCGGCGGGGACGGAGCGCTCATCACCGGGCTGCTCGCCGACCGGCCCGAGCTGCGCGGCACGCTCGTCGACCTCGCCGCGGCGCTGCCGCCCGCCGCCCTGCGGCTGACCGGCGCGGGGCTCGCGGACCGCTGCGAGCTGCGCGAGGGCAACTTCTTCGAAGCCCTGCCGACCGGCGCGGACCGCTACGTCCTGCGCCACATCCTGCACGACTGGGACGACGAGTCATGCGTCGCGATCCTGCGCAACTGCCGGGACGCCATGGGGCCCGACGCCCGACTGGTGCTCATCGACCACCTGACCGCCGCCGATCCGACCGACGGCGCGGGGGAGGGTTCGAGCGGCCAGTGGGGCGGCCTGATGGACCTCTACATGATGTCCCTGTTCGACGGCGGGCGGGAACGCACCCGGGAGGAGACCGAGGCCCTACTGCGCGCGGCGGGCCTGACGGCGCTGCGGGTCACCCGGTTGCCGGGCGGCACCGGGGTGATCGAGGCGCGCGGCACGCTGGGAGGGGGTCCCCGATGACGCTCCACGACGAGGCGGCGCCCGTCGCGCTGCTGTCCCCCGCTCCGCCCGCGTCCGTCACGGAAGCGGCCGAGGCCGTCGTCCAGGAGTGGCTGCGCGAGTACGTGAGCAACCCCCACGAGGAGCTCGGCCGCGACGGCGACGTCTGCCCCTTCGTGGAACCCGCCGCGCGGGCCGGCACCCTGATGATGCACACCCGTACCGGCCTCACGGGCGTCGGCGGCGGTGAACTGCGCTCCCTGGTACGGGAGATGGCGCGCACCTTCCGCACCACCCGCTGGCCGCGCTCCAACCCCACGATGTACGCCTACGTCCTGATCCTGCCCGACCTGCCGCAGTCGCAGTGGAGCGAACTCGACCGGACCCAGGCGCTCTTGAAGGCGGAACTCGCCGAGGGCGGCCTGATGCTGGGCCAGTTCCACCCCGAATGCCCCGAGCCCGCCGCCCGCAATCCGCGCTTCCCCGTCTCGCGGAGCCCCGTACCGCTGCTCGCCATGCGGAACATGGCGCTGCACGACGTCCTGTTCCTGCACAACGACAACCGGCTGTTCGCGGAGTACCAGCACCGCTTCGGCAACCGCTACGAGCGGGGAGCGGTCGCCGATCCGCTGCTGCGCTCGTCGTACGAGGCGGGCTCTGCCGTCCACTGACGGCACGGGCTCGTACGCAAGGCCATACACCCACCGCTAGCGAGGAGTTCCGTGATGAGGGAGTTCGACCAGCGCTTCGAGGAGTACATGCGCGGGCACACGAGCGAGGCGAGCCGCTGGATGCACGTCGTGGGCATGTCCGCCGCCGCGGCGGCCGCGGTCGTCGCCGTGCGCGGCCGCAGGCCCGGACGGCTGTGGACCGTACCGGCCGCCTTCTTCGCCTTCGCGTGGAGCGGCCACTTCGTCTTCGAGCGCAACCTGCCGGTCGGCTTCACCGATCCCGGCGCCGCCTTCTCCGGCGACCTGAAGATGATCTACATGATGGCCACGGGCCGCAACGGTCAGTTGAAGGAGCTGCTGGCGCGCCTCGCGCAGGAGGACGCCGCCGCGGAGTTCGTCGAGGACACCTCCGGCGCCGTCGCCGAAGGCGTCGCCGAGTGCCCCCGCTCTCTCGACCGCGCGGCCTGACGCGACCCGCGGGGTTCCGCGGACCCCGCGGGAGCGCCGCCCGGGTGACGGCGCGCTCCGCCGCCCGCGCATAATGCGCACTGCGGGTCAGGATCCCGCAGGTCCAGGGCGAGCGTGCGAGGAAAGGGAACCCCATGGAAGCGGCCGACGGCCCGGAGTTCGTGCAGGACGGCCCCACCTCGGTGGAGCGCGAGGCGTGCGACGAGGTGCGGCGACTGGCCGCCGGGATGTCCCACCACGAGAGCGCCGAGGCGCTCGAGGCGGCGGAGGAGGCCGCCGGTGACCTGGAGGAGGCCGACGTGCGGACCCGCGCCACGGTGGCCGAGTGGGAGCGGATCACCGACGTGCTCTCCGCCCACGGCGGCCCGTACGCCCCGGAGACGGACCCCTACGTCCAGGGCCAGCTCGCCGGACGCAGGAACCGGCGGGACGCCACCTCCTGAGCGGTGGAGGTGGCGACGGCGGCCGCGCCGGGCGGCCGCCCGCTCACCGTCAGGCGATCGGCTGACCGGTCATCCGGCCCAGCAGCTCGTCCATCTCGGCGCGCCACAGGCGGTGGACGTTCATCCGGGTCGGCTTCGGCTGGCCGGGCAGCTGGAGGCGGAACGAGCTCCAGATGGTGTTGCGGTCGACGCCGGAGATGATGCCGACGGCCTCGTGGGCCGGGATCGCGAAGGCGATCTCCTGGGGGCGGTTGCTCATCCGGCTGGCCTTGTGTATCACCACGGCCTGCTCGGTGACGGTGATGAAGTAGTAGGTGAGGAACGCCTGCCCGATCAGCCCGAGCATGCTCATGAGCCACACGCTGGGGCCCGCGACGGCCTGGATCGTGACGAGCGGTCTGTCGGCCGGGTTCACCTGGGCGATGGCCTGTGCCACCTGCTGCTGAATGGTGGCCTTCTTGACGGCCATGGTTCCTCCTGGGCGGGGACGGTACGCCCCCGGTCTTCGAGGGCACCGCAGAGTACCCACCCTCCCCACGGCCCCCGCGCCCACCCCCCGGCCCCGCCCACATCCACCCCGTCCCGGCCCCGGCCCCGCCACATCCAGCCCGTCCGGCGTTTGAGGACCCGCCGGAGGCGACCGTCACCGACGGAGCCGCAGCCCGCCCACCCGACCGGAGGTCACGCCCGCACGGCCCCCGCCACGGGCACCCTCCGCAGCGCCCACAGGCTCGGCGCCCCGAGCAGCACCACCGTGGCCAGGGTCATCGCCACGGCACCGCCCCACAGCACCGGCGCAGCCCCCCACGAGGCCGCGGCGGCCCCCACGAGCAGGTACCCCAGCGGCACGGCCAGCTGCTCACCGATCGAGGTGAACGAGCCGAGCCGCCCCAGCAGTTCGTCCGGCAACTGCTGCTGCATCACGGTGTTCCAGCACACGATCGAGATGTCCACCCCGACCCCCGCCAAGGCGGCCGACACCGCGAGGACGGGCAGCGGAGCCCCCGCGGCCAGCGCCAACAGGGGCAGCGCCAGCGGTAGGTTGGCGGCCACGCAGGCGATCATGATCCGGGAGGGCCGCCAGCGCAGCGAGACCACCCCGCCGAGCACCAGCCCCACCGCGAACGACCCCTGTACGGTGCCCCACCCGGCCGCGCCGAGATCGGTGTCGTGGGCGACCACCGGACCGAGCAGCCCGTACCCGCCCAACCAGAAGGCCACCACGAAGGTGCCGGACAAGGTGTAGGACCACAACCAGAACCGCCCGCGGAACTCGGCCCAGCCGGTGCGGAAGTCGCGGAGCACGGACCCCCGCGCCCCGACGGGCCCGGCGATCGAGAGCCTGCTGTAGAGCAGCGCGGCGATCGCGAAACTGGCCGCGTCCCACGCGAGGGTCAGCTGCGGGCCGACGAGCGCGACGAGGACGCCGCCGATCGCGGGCGCGAGGATGCGGACGAGGTTGGTCGGCAGGCGCAGCAGCGCGTTCGCCTCCTGGAGCCGCGGGGCCTCGACGAACTGGGGCAACAGGCTGTTCATGGCGGGCGAGGCCAGCGCGGAGGCGCCGCCGGCGACGGCCGCGAACACGGCGACGCGGGCGGTGCTCGCGGCTCCCCACAGGACGAGCAGGGCGACCGTCGCCTGGGTCAGCGCCGGCACCGCGTTGCAGATCACGATCAGCCGCCGCCGGGAGAAGCGGTCCGCGGCGACCCCGCCGACGAGCAACAGGACCAGCTTGGGTGCCGCGCTGCCGGCCAGCACGATGGCCAGCGATCCCGGGCGGGCGTCGAACCCGAGCACCGTGAAGGCCAGGGCGACCGGCGCCATCGCCGAGCCGCTCGCCGAGACGAGGCTCGCGAGCAACAGCATTCGGAACTGTTTGTTCCGCAACAGGGCGGGTGGCGTGGGAAGGTCCATCCGCCGGACCCTACCCGCAGCGGCGCACGCCCTCGCGAGGGGACTTCAGAGGTCGCCCGCCACCAGGGCGTGCAGGTGCATGTCGTGCCACCCGTCCGCGTGCAGCACCGCGCTGCGCAGTGTCCCCTCGGGGGTGAACCCGAGCTGGTCGGCCACCCGGCAGGACGCCGGGTTGGCCACCGAGTGCAACAACTGGAGCCGGTGCAGACCGAGTTCCTCCAGTGCCCAGCGGCACACGCGCCGCGCGGCCGTCACGGCCAGGCCGCCCCCGCGCGCCTCGGGCAGCACCCAGTACAGGATCTCGGCGGTACCGGCGGCGAGGTCGATGTCGTTCCAACCGGCCAGGCCGACGACCACGCCGTCGGGGCGGGCGATCGCCCACAGGGCGCCCGACTCGCCCCGCCAGCGCTGCCGCATGCCCTCGATCCGCCCGCGGGCCTCGTCCGGCGTCCAGGTCCGGAGCATGTTCCACAACCGGATCGAGGGGTCGAGGCCCGCGGCCACCAGCGCGGGCGCGTCGTCAGGGCGCCAGGGCCGCAGCTCCATCCCGTCCGCCAGGTCGAGCACGGGTTGATCGGCGGCGGCCATCCTGCCTTCGGGAACGACCGGCGGTATCGGCTCGGGGGAGATCATGGCGGCATCCTGTCAAACCGATCATGTCCGTGCCACCATCCCCGCCTCCGCCCCGGCATCCCGCCGCACTCGCACCCGCGCCCCCGCGACCGCCGACAGCAGGACCAGCGCACCCGCCAGCACGAAACAGCCCGCCACGGGCACCCGCCCCATCAGCACGCCGACGGCGGCGGCGCCGCCCGCCGTCCCGGCATTGAGCGCGGTGTTGATCCAGGCGCCCGCCCGGACGCGGTCGGCCGCACCGACCGACTCGTCCGCGATCAGATAGGCCGTGGTGATGGCGGGCGCGATGAACACGCCCGCCAGGGCCGCCAGTACGGCCAGCACGTACGCGTTCGGAGCCAGCCCCGCCGCGGCCAGCGCGAGGGCCAGCCCGGTCGCGATCGGCGCCAGCCGCCGGCGCCCGGGCAGCCGCCAGGCCACCGCCCCGTACGCCAGCCCCCCGAGCGCACTGCCCGTGGACAGGGCGGCCAACACCCAGGGCGCCGCGTCCGGCTGGTGCCGCTGGTCCGCGAAGGCCACCACGAGCAGGTCGAGGCCGCCCAGCCCGGCGCCCACGCCCAGTGCGACCACGACCACGCCGCCCAGCCCGGCGGACCACGACCGCCGCCGCTCGGGAACCGGCCCTGCCGCCGGGGCGTCGGTGGACCCGGGCAGCGACCGGGCGACGGGTGAGGAGACGAGCGCGAGGGTGCCCACCAGGACCAGTGCCGCGCTGACCGCCAGGCCCGCGGCCGCCGCGGCGCCGCGCACCAGCAGCCCGACGAGCAACGGGCCGCTGACGAAGAGCAGTTCCTCGGCCACCCCGTCCAGGCTGTAGGCGCGTTGCAGCATCAGGCGGTCCGGCAGCAGGGTGCTCCACAGCGCCCGCATCACGGGCCCGAGGGGCGGGGTGCAGCTTCCGGCGACGGCGGCCAGTGCCACCAGGGCGCTCCCGGCGGCGCCCGGGCGCCAGGTCAGCCAGGCCAGCGCCGTCAGGAGGAGCGCGTACGCACCGGCCATCGGGACCAGGGACCGCCGCGGACCGAACCGGTCGACGAGCCGGGCCCGGACGGGGGAGAGGGAGACGCTCGCCAGACCGAAGACGGCCATGACGGTCCCCGCCGTCCGGTACGAGCCGGTGGCGTCCTTGACGGCGAGGAGCAGGGAGAGGGACACCATCCCGTACGAGAGCCGCCCGAGCAGGGCGGCGCCGAAGGTACGGCAGGCGTGAGGGGCGCGCAGGACAGCGCGATAGGAAGAGAACAGCACGACGGGTTTCCTCTGGAGGGCGGCGCGCGAAGGGGCGCCGCGAACGTGCGGGGACGCCGGAGGACCGCCCGGACGGGCGGTCGGTGCGGGGTCCTACGCACAGAGGAGGGACATGCCGGTCAGGCTAGCACCGCGGCGGGCGCGCGAACCGCCCCCCGGGGAACCGGTCGCGGACCCTTGACCTGGAGCGCACTCCAACTCCTACAGTGCACCGCCATGACCATGAACTACCGCAGCCTCGGCCGTACCGGCATCGAAGTGAGCGTGCACTGCCTCGGCACCATGATGTTCGGCGCCGTGGGGAACAAGGACCACGACGACTGCGTGCGGATCGTGCACGCCGCACTCGACGCGGGCATCAACTTCGTCGACACCGCCGACATGTACTCCGCGGGCGAGTCCGAGGAGATCGTCGGCAAGGCCCTCGCGGGCGGGCGCCGCGACGAGGTGGTCCTCGCCACCAAGGTGCACTTCCCGATGGGCGAGGGACGCAACCGGAGCGGAAACTCCCGACGGTGGATCGTCCGGGCCGTGGAGGACAGCCTGCGTCGGCTGGGCACCGACTGGATCGACCTCTACCAGGTGCACCGCCCCGACCACACCACCGACATCGAGGAGACCCTGGGCGCCCTGGGCGACCTCGTCCGGGACGGGAAGATCCGGGCCTTCGGCTGCTCCACCTTCCCCGCGGAGGAGATAGCGGAGGCCCACCACGTCGCCGAGCGGCGCGCTCTGCCGCGCATGCGGACCGAGCAGCCGCCCTACTCGATCCTCGCGCGCGGCATCGAGCGCGACGTGCTGCCGGTCGCCCGGCGCCACGGCATGGGCGTGCTGACCTGGAGCCCGCTGGCCTCCGGCTTCCTGAGCGGCAGGTACCGCCCCGGCGCACCCGTCGACCTGACCTCGGGCCGGGCCGCGCTGACACCCGCCCGCTTCGACCAGGCCGTCCCCGGGAACGCGGCGAAGCTGGAGGCGGCGGGGCGGCTGATCGAGCTCGCGGACTCCATCGGGTGCACCCTGCCCGAACTGGCCGTGGCCTTCCCCACCGTGCACCCGGCGGTCACCTCGGTGATCATCGGCCCGCGCACGATGGACCAGCTCCGGTCCCTGCTGGGGGGCGCCGCGCTCACGCTCGACGACGCCACCCTCGACCGCATCGACGAGATCGTGCCGCCCGGCACCAACCTGTACCGCCCGGACGGCGTGTGGAACCCGCCCGCGCTGACCGAACTCGCCCAGCGCCGCCGTCCGGTCACGGAGCGGGCCGCCGGCTGACCCGGTGGGTGGACGCTCGCGCGGGCGCCGGGGATCATGGGGGCACGCCGGCCCGCCGGGGCCCGCGCCCGCCGCCGCGCCCTGGAGGAACGTGTGTCCGTCACGTCGAGCTATGCGTCCGGAGCCAGCGCCCTACCCCTGCTCGGCGACACCATCGGGGAGAACCTCGACCGCACCGTGCGCCGGTTCCCCGACCGGGACGCGCTCGTCGACATGGCCGCGGGGCGCCGGTGGACGTACGCGGAGCTGGCCGCCGACGTCGACGCTCTCGCCCTCGGACTGCTCGACCTCGGCATCGCCAAGGGCGACCGCGTCGGCATCTGGGCCCCCAACCGCGCCGAGTGGACCCTGGTGCAGTACGCCACCGCCAAGATCGGCGCGGTCCTCGTCACCGTGAACCCCGCCTACCGCGCGCACGAGTTGGAGTACGTCCTCCAGCAGTCCGGGATCCGCCTGCTGGTAGCGGCCGAGCGGTTCAAGACCTCCGACTACGCGGGCATGATCGAGGAGGTCCGGCCGCGCTGTCCCGAGCTGGAGTTCGTGGTCCTGCTGGAAGGGCCGCTCTGGTCCGCCCTGTTCGAGCGCGGCCGCTCGGGCGACCGGGCCGAACTGGCCCGCGCCCAGGCGGCGCTGAGCCCGGACGACCCCATCAACATCCAGTACACGTCCGGCACCACCGGCTTCCCCAAGGGCGCCACCCTCTCGCACCACAACATCCTCAACAACGGCTTCTTCGTCGGGGAGTTGTGCCACTACACGGAGCGGGACCGGGTGTGCATCCCGGTCCCCTTCTACCACTGCTTCGGCATGGTCATGGGCAACCTCGCCTGCACCAGCCACGGCGCGACCATGGTGATCCCCGCGCCCTCCTTCGACCCGGGCGCCACGCTGGCCGCCGTCCAGGCCGAGGCGTGCACCTCGCTCTACGGCGTCCCCACGATGTTCATCGCCGAGCTGGCCCATCCCGCCTTCGACGACTACGACCTGTCGAGCCTGCGCACCGGCATCATGGCGGGCTCGCCGTGCCCGGTCGAGGTCATGCGCGAGGTCATCGAGCGCATGGGGATGACCGAGGTGTCCATCTGCTACGGGATGACGGAGACCTCGCCGGTGTCCACCCAGACCCGCGCCGACGACTCGGTGGAGCGCAGGGTCGCCACCGTCGGCCGGGTGGGCCCGCACCTCGAGGTCAAGGTGGTGGACCCGCACTCCGGCCGGACCCTGCCCAGGGGCGAGCCGGGGGAGCTGTGCACCCGCGGCTACTCCGTCATGCTCGGGTACTGGGCCGAGCCGGAGCGGACGGCCGAGGCCGTCGACGCGGCCCGTTGGATGCACACGGGCGACCTCGCGGTCATGGACGACGAGGGCTACCTGAGCATCACCGGCCGGATCAAGGACATGGTGATCCGGGGCGGGGAGAACGTCTACCCGCGGGAGATCGAGGAGTTCCTGCACGCCCACCCGGACGTCCTGGACGTGCAGGTCATCGGCGTACCCGACGCGAAGTACGGGGAGGAGCTGATGGCGTGGGTCCGGATGCGCGAGGGGGCCGAGCCGCTGACCCCCGAGGCCGTGCGGGCGTACTGCGCGGGTCGGCTGGCCCACTTCAAGATCCCGCGCTACGTCCACGTGGTCGAGGAGTTCCCGATGACCGTGACCGGGAAGATCCGCAAGATCGAGATGCGCGAGCAGGCGGTCCGCCTGCTCACCGCACCCGCCTGACCGGACGGACCCGCCATCCCCGACCGGCGCAGCGGGCGGGGATCGTGGGGACCGGCACGCGGGGCGTTCAGAACGCCGAGTGGGACGACCAGAGGTCGAGCAGTTCCCGGTCGCCCCGCAGCCGGAACGCCTCGTTCGTACGGTCGAGGCGGCCGTAGAGGAGCAGGAGCAGGTCGCCGGACGCCCCCTGGACCGTCGCGTCCGGCTCGGGTCCGTCGCCGTCCTCGGTGACCAGCCCGAAGCCGTCGGGGCGCAGCCGGACCTGCCAGCTGTCGCCGCCGTCCGTGCACCGGAAACCGATGGTGCGGTCCGGGCCGCGCAGCGCCGCGGTGCCGGGCGCGAAGAACGCGGCGAACGGCAGGTTCGTCAGGAACTCGTCGATGCCGTCCACCGCCACCTCGCGGTCGATCCGCGGTGCGATGCCCAGGGCCAGTTCGGCGTCGGCGCGGTGCACGACGGTCTCGAAGAGCATCCGGCGGACCCAGAACCGGGCGTGCTGGTCGAGTCCCCAGGCCCACATCGGCGCGTCCAGGTCGGTGGTGGCGAACACCTGCGCGGACTCCGCGGCGCTCTCCGCCAGCCACTCGGGGTAGTCGGCGTCCCGCTCCGGCAGCCGCAGGTCCACGTCGCGGCTGGTCGGGGGCTGCTGGACGCGCTGGCGCAGCAGAACACAGAACCAGCGCTGCACGCTCCCGGCGTGCCGCGTCAGATCGGCGAGCGTCCAACCGGGGCAGGACGGCACCGGGGTGGCGGGGTCGGCTCCCTTGACCGCGGCGACGAAGCCGGCGCTCTGCGCCGCGACGGCCGCGACGTGCTGGGCGGGGTTCATGTCTGGTCCTTCCTGGTCGTTTCGTCCTCGACGCTAACCCACGCGAGGACCGGCCCGGGACGCGCCGGGCGCGGGGCGGGAGCGGGGGAGGGGAGGGAGCGCGGGAGGGCGGGTGGGGCGTTCGTATGATGCCGGGATGATCAAGCCGATAGAACTCGTGATCTTCGACTGCGACGGGGTGCTCGTCGACAGCGAGCGCATCGCCCTGCGCCTCCAGGTCGCCCTCGGGGCGGAGCTCGGCTGGCCGCTGACCGCCGAGGACGCCGTCGACCGCTTCATCGGGCGCTCCAAGGAGTCCATCTGCGAACAGATCGCGGAGCGGCTCGGCGCGCAGACGGCCGCCGTGTGGTGGGAGCTGTTCAAGCAGCGCCACCGGGAGGCGGTGGACGCCGGACTGGAGGCGGTCGACGGCCTGCCCGAGGCGCTGGCCGCGATCACGCTGCCGGTGTGCGTCGCCTCCAGCGGCTCGCACGAGAAGATGCGGCACACGCTCGGCGTCACCGGGCTCTACGAGCGCTTCGAGGGGCACGTCTTCAGCGCGAGCGAGGTGCCCCGGGGCAAGCCCGCCCCCGACCTCTTCCTGTACGCGGCGCGCCGGATGGGCGTGGACCCGGCCGCCTGCGTCGTCGTCGAGGACAGCCGACCGGGGGTCCGGGCGGCCCGCGCCGCCGGGATGCGCTCCTTCGGCTATGCGGGCGGACTCACCGCGGCCGCGTTGCTCGCCGGCCCCGGAACCGTCGTCTTCGACGACATGGGCGAACTGCCCGGCCTCATCGCCGAACTGGTGGCGTGACGGGGCCGGGGGAACGGGTGTGCGGGCGTGTTAATGTCGCGCCATGTCCAAGGCCGAGATCGATCAGGTGACCGCGGAGTTCTTCGGTGCGTTCGACAACCGGGGTGGTGGGAAAGCCGACTTGGAGCGCCTGCGGCGGCTGGTCCTACCGGGTGGCGTGATCGTCAAGACCGGACCCGACTTCACCGTCTACAGCGTGGACGAGTTCATCGAGCCCCGCCGGCGCCTGCTCAGCGACGGTCGCCTGGTCGAGTTCACCGAGTGGGAGACCTCCGAACGGACGGAGATCGCCGGCGACATCGCGTCGAGGTTCGGCGAGTACCGCAAGTCCGGGATCCTGGACGGCGAGCCGATCGAGGGCGGCGGCACGAAGACGATCCAGTTCGTCCGCACCGCCGACGGCTGGCGCATCGCCGCCTTCTCCTGGTACGACGCGCCCGCCGCGTAACCGCGACGGGTCCGGGGTTCGGCGGGCGCCCTCTCAGTGCCCGCCGGGCGGCGCGGAGGCCAGCAACCGGCAGTCGTCGAAGTTCATGCACCCGCACGCCAGACAGTCCGCGACCGCGTCGCGGAGCGCCTGCGCGTCGGCGATGAAGCGGTCCAGCTCGGGCAGCTTGCGCGCGGCGAGGGCGCGCCACTGTCGGGTGGCGCCGCGATCGGCGCCGGATTCCAGCAGCCCGCCGATCTCCGCGAGGGTGAACCCGGCCCGCTGCGCCATCCTGATCAGTGCGATCCGTCGCACCGCGGCGAGCGCGTAGACGCGGCGGCCGGCGACCCGCCGGGCCGGTGGCAGCAGCCCGACGCTCTCGTAGTAGCGCAGGGCCGACGCCCGCATCCCCACCCGCCGGGCGAGTTCGCCAATACCCAACTCGCGCGCGGCAAGCGCCCCTTGCGCCGCGTCCCGGGCGGTCCGTCCCACGGCTCCCTCCACCGGTCCCCCCACGGTTGCCCTCTTCTCCCCGTCGATCCCGTTGATGTCGTCGATGTCGTCGATCTTGTCTTGACTTCAAGTGGACTTGAACCACCAGTCTGCCCGCGTGACGTCTTCCACGATGACCCGCCTGCTGCCACGGCCCTACCGGCCGCTCCTCGCCCACGCCGGATTCCGGCGCCTGTTGCCCGCCCTGGCGGCCAGCGACCTCGGTGACGGGATGAGCGCGGTCGCCGTGGCGTGGCTGGCCATCGTGATCTCGCCACCGGGCCGGTCCGCCTGGGTCGTCGGCGCGGCGCTCGCCGCCTACGCGCTGCCCGGAGCCGCGGGGGCCCTGCTCTTCGGCCGCCGACTGCGCCGCCTGCCGCCCGCACGGCTGATGGTGGTGGACGGACGGCTGCGCGCGCTGCTCCTCGGCGCCGTGCCGCTGGCGTGGGCCCTGGGAGTGCTGCACCCGGCGCTGTACGTCGCCCTGTTGGCCGGATCGTCGGTGCTGCACGCCTGGGGGAGCGCGGGAAGGTACTCCCTGATCGCCCAACTGCTGCCCACCGAGCAGCGCCTGGCGGCGAACGCGCTGGTCGCCACGAGTGCGTCGGCGTCCATCGTCGTCGGGCCCGCACTCGCCGGTCTCCTCACGGTGGTCATCGGCCCGGCCTGGATCATCGGCCTCGACGCCCTGTCCTTCGCCCTGTTGGCGGTACAGGCCGGTCGCATCCGAGTCGTCGCCGAGGTGGACGGAGCCGAGGCGGACGGGACGGCCGTGGCGGGCGGGAGCGTGCCGGGCCTGCTGCGCAGACAGCCCGAACTCCTCGGCGTCCTGGCCCTGACGTGGTTCTTCAACCTGCTCTACGGCCCGGTGGAGGTCGCGCTCCCGCTGCACGTCGTCGACGACCTCGGCTCCGGCGCGGGCCTGCTCGGGCTGTACTGGAGCGTCTTCGGAGCCGGCGCCGTGCTCGGCGCCCTGGCCGCCGGAGCCCTGCGCGGGCTTCCCCGCTGGCTGGTGACCCTGGGCATCGTGGCGGGGTGGGGCCTGGTGCTGGTCCCCTTCGGACTGGACGTGCCCGTGGGGGTGTCGCTCGCGTGCATGGGGGTGGGCGGTGTGATCTACGGGCCCTTCACCGCGCTGTCCTTCACCCTCTTCCAGGACCGCACCCCGACGGCCTGGCTCACCACCGTCCTCGCGTTCCGGGGCGCCGCCCTGCTCACGGCCGGTCCCGTGGGCACCGCCCTCGGCGGACCCCTCACCGCCGTCATGGGGCCGCGGCTGGTGCTGGCGGCCTCCGGGCTCGCGACCGTCGCCCTCGCCGCCGTGGCCGCCGCCCTGCTGTGGTGCGCGGCGAACCGGCGGCGCACGGCGAACCGGCGCCCGCGCAGCGGAGGTTCGGGGGTGGTGGGGGCGTGAAGGACCGGTTGGATCCGGACCGGCCCGCCGCTTCAGAGCAGGCCGTGGTCCCGGGCGTACAGCGCGGCCTGGGTGCGGTCGCGCAGGCCCAGCCGACCGAGGATGCGCGAGATGTGGTTCTTGACGGTCCCCTCGCTGAGGTAGAGGCGGGCGGCGATCTCGCGGTTGGTCGATCCCCCGGCGATGAGCCGCAGCACGTCCACCTCGCGCCCGGTCAGAGGCTGCGACGGCTCCGGTGGGACGGGTCCCGCGGCCACCGCCGCGGCGGGCGGCGCGGCCGGGTCGGGAGCGGCCAGGGAGGCGGCCAGGCGGGTCATGACCGAGGCGTCGAGCTGGGCAACCCCGGCGTGCACGAGGCGCACGGAACGGGCGAGTTCGGCCGACGGCAGGTTCTTGAGCAGGTAGCCGACGGCGCCCGCCCGCAGCGCCCGGGCCACGTAGTCCTCGTCGTCGAAGGTGGTCAGCATGACGATCCGGCAGGACGGCACCCGGGCCGTGAGCGCCGCCGTGGTCTCGATGCCGTCCATGCCGGGCATCCGTACGTCGACCAGCGCCACGTCCGGGCGGTGCGCGACGGCCGCCTCGACCGCCCGGCGTCCGTCGGACGCGGTCCCCACGACGCTCACGCCGGGCTGGATGCCGAGCAGGGAGGCGATGCCCTCCCGGACGAGCTCCTGGTCGTCGACGACCAGGACCCGCACGGGCGCCGCCGCGCCGGTGTCCACCGTCGGGTCGCTCGCGCCCGGGGTGCCGGATTCTCCCGTGGGGGCGCTCATCCGGTCCCTCTCCTTCGGATCGCATCGGTCGAGGTGCCGGGCGCCCAGGACCCGGACAGGGCAGGAGGGGGCGGCCCGGCGCTCCCGGCCGGCAGGGGGGTGCGGGGGACCGTCATGGTGACGACGGCTCCGGACGAGCGGTCGACCGTCGGCCGGTCCTCGATGTCGACCCGCCCGCCGAGGAGTTCGACGCGCTCGCGCATGCCGCGGATCCCGTAGCCGGTCCGGCTCGGGCGGTCGGCGGCCTGCGGCGACGCGGGGAACCCCCGTCCGTTGTCCGCGACGACCAGCCGGGCCGAGGACTCGCCGTAGGCGGCGCTCACCTCGATCCGGGTCGCCCGACCGTGCCGGTGGGCATTGGTCAGCGCCTCCTGGGCCGCCCGGTAGAGGGCCGTGAGCGACGCGGCGTCGTAGCCGCTCTCGTCGCCGGTCACCTCCAGCGTCACCGTCAGCCGTTCGTCCCCCAGGTGGCGGACCAGATCGGCGAGCGCCCGGGTGAGGGAGAAGGGCCGGGCGTCGCGCAGGGCGCCGACCGACTCCCGTACCTCGCTCAGCGCGCGCCCCGCCGACCACCGTGCGTCGGAGACCGCCTTGGCCGCGGCCGGTGGATCGAGCGTGCGGAACGCCTCGGCCTTCTCCAACTGGATCGCGACGGCGGTGAGGTGGTGGCCGAGGCTGTCGTGGATCTCCCGGGCGACCCGGTTGCGCTCGCTCGCCGTGGACAGCTCGGCCACCCGCAACGCGAAGTCGGACAGCAGCTCGTGGGACTGCTCCAACTCGGCCAGGACGCCTTCGAGTCGGGCCCGGCCCGCCTGCTCCCGAACGGCGACGGCCGCCATCGACAGCGCCAGGGCCAGCGCCAGTACGAACATCAACAGGTCGGAGACGTAGGCCGCCCGGACCCACCAGTGGGGCACCCCTACCGTGTAGCCGGTGACCAGCAGCGCGACGCATCCCGCGCCCGACAGCCGCCCCGCCCGCCGCCCGAAGGACAGGTGGGCCGTGAAGGGCACCAGGACGAACAGGGCCCGCGACACCCCCGACCCGTCCAGCAGGGCCACCACCGAGAACAGGACGACCCGGGCCGCCAGCAGGGCCGCCGCCACGCCCTTCGGCGTCCCGTGCCGGTACCGGCGGTGCTCGGCCGGTTCGAGGAGCAGCAGGAGGACCAGCCCCGCCGCGAAGCCGACCGTGCGCGCCGTGTGCACGGGCCCGTCCGACACCGCCGCGTGGTAGCCGCCGCCGAGCAGGACGGCCGCGTACAGCACGGGCGGTATCCACGGTACGGCGATGGGGGGCGAGGTCATCGGGACTCCTCTCGGGGCGGTGGCGCTCGGGTCGCCGGCGCTCGCCGCGATCGGGCGCCGGCCTGCGGATCCGCGCGGCACCCGGCTGTTCACCAGGAACGATACGTCAGCGCCGGCGGGCGCGGCCGTGCGCGGCGGGGGCCCGTCCCAGGTGTGGCCGGAGGTCATGTGCCCTTCGGCAGGGGGGTGTTCGCGGCCCGGCGTGCGGGTCGGCCTCCCGGCCGCCGTGAGTGCCGGGGGACTGGCCGATCGGCACTGCCGGGCGCCCGGCGGCGCGGCCTACGGTCGCCCCGTCCGATCACCGCACGGCCATTCCGAGGAGCATCCGTCCCATGTCCCCACACCGACGATCACTGGCAGCCCTCGTCACCGCCCTGTTGGCGGTCGCCCTCCTCCCCGCCGTCGACGCGAGCGCCGCCGATCCGTCGTACACCGCGAACTCCGCGTGCCAGGGCCGGCGGCTGCGCGTTCCCGGAGCGGAGCGCCTGGTCGCCCACTGCGAGGACGACCTGACCACGGCCGCGCTCCTGCCGCGCGGTCTCACCGACGCGAGCGACTACGGCGGCCTCCAGGCGGCCCGCACCGTCAACCCCGCGCACGTACCGGGCGTCCAACTCGACGGATACTTCCCGGACACCTCCACCACCAACACCCTCCACGGCTGGAACCACGACAGCCAGTTCGTGATCCGGCTGCCCGAGCACTGGAACGGCGGCCTCGTGGTCGCGGGCCCGCCCGGCACCCGGAGGCAGTACGCCAACGACCAGATCATCAGCGACCAGGTGCTGGCCCGGGGCTTCGCGTACGCCGCCACCGACAAGGGCAACACCGGCCCCGAGCTGTACAAGGACGGCGACGAGCCGGGCGACGCGATCATGGAGTGGCACCTGCGGGTCGCCCAACTGGCCGTCGCGGCCAAGCTGGTGGCCGCGCAGCACTACGGTCGGACGCCGACGCGGACCTACGCCGCCGGGCTGTCCGCGGCGGGCTACCTGGTGCGCTGGCAGTTGGAGCACTTCCCGCAGCTGTACACGGGCGGAATCGACTGGAACGGCCTCCTGCTCACCCGGGACGCCCCGAACCTGCTGACCAACCTGCCACCCGCGCTGCGCGCCTACCCCCGCTTCGAGCGGCACGAGCCCGGCGCCGCGGAGGCGATGTACGCCGAGGGGTACCCGAAGGGCACCGAGGACCTGTGGCGGGCGCACAAGGACCTGTGGGATTCCCTCCAGCGCACGATCCGCGAGGAACTCGACCCCGAGTACGACGGACCCCTCCAGGGCGGCACCCCCTTCTGCGCCGAAGGGACGGGCCCCGGGTGCGACACCGACTACGACTACGCCTCCCGCCCCGCGGCCGTCCACGACGCGGTCGGGCGGGTCTCCCTGACCGGCCGCATCTCCCGGCCGCTGATCACGCTCCAGGGGACGTACGACGTCCTGCTGCCGATCACCCGGACCGGGGACGTCTACGACAAACTGGTCGGCGACGCGGGCCGCGCGGACCTGCACCGGTACTACCGGATCGAGAACGGCACCCACACCGACGGCTTCCGCGACGTCGCGCCGAAGGCGGTCCGTACGATGCAGTCCTGCTTCACCGAGGCGTTCGACGACCTGGTGAACTGGACCCGCGACGGCGTCGCTCCGCCCCCCAGCCACACCGTGCCGCTGCCCGGCGAGCGCACGGCCGACGGCGAGATCCCCGCGGGCTGCACCCTCTGACCCCGCGACCCCGGTGACCGCGGGCGTCGGCTCCCCCCGGGCCGACGCCCGCGACGCCCGCGAGCCGCCCGGTTCCGGCGAAGCCCGGTCCGCGCTCCGCCCGGGCGGATACCTTGGGTGGTCCGCCGGCTTCGGGGAGGAGCGACCGGGTGTCGATGCGTCGGCTGGGCGTGGTCCTGGTGCACGGGTTCCGGTCGGGGCCGCGGGCGTGGGACCCGCTGCGCGAGCGGTTCGCCGCCGACGCGGACCTCGCCTTCGCCGTCACCCTGCCCTTCGCGTACGCGACCGGGCTGAAGCGGGTCCACCCCCTGCGCGTCTTCCCGGGCATCGAGACCGCCGCGGACAGCCTCAAGGAGTACCTGGCCACCGAAGCGGGCGATTTCGAGGAACTGGTGCTCGTCACCCACAGCCAGGGCGGCCTGGTCGCGCAGCGCATGCTGGCCCGGATGCTCGGCGACGGGCGCGGGCGGGAGCTGGCCCGGATCCGCGCCGTCGTCATGCTGGCCTGCCCCAACAGCGGATCCGAACTCCTCCTGTCGCTGCGCCGGGGGCTGTTCGGGTCCCGCCACCCGCAGGAGAGCCAGCTGCGGCCGCTCAACGAGCAGGTCACCAGCACCCTGCGGACCGTACTGCGGGACGTCGTCGGGGCGACCGCGGTCACGGAGCGGACCTGCCCGATCCCCTTCTCGGTCTACGCGGGGGAGAGCGACGCGGTGGTCCCACCGGCCTCCGCCCAGAACGTCTTCCCGGACGCCGCGGCCCTGCCCGGGGACCATGCGAGCATCCTGCGGACGACCACGGCGGACCACCGGACCTTCACCACCCTGCGCCGCCTCGTCCTGCGCGCCCACGGCAGCCCCGGTCCCGCGCCCGGCGCCCCGCCCGCCCCTCCTCCCGGCGAACCGTCCGTGCCACCGGAGCGCCCACGGCGCACGACCGAGCCCGAGCCCGAGTCCGAGCCCGAGCGCGCGACCGGTCCCGGACCCAGGACCGCGAGCGCGGCGGAAGCCGTGGCCGGTCTGCCCGCGCGGTCGAAGACCTTCACCGGCCGCGAGGAGGACGTCCGGGCCCTCCTCGCGCTCCTCGCCCCCGGCGGCGCCGCACCGGGCACGCCCCCGGTGCGCGCGGTGGTCGGCATGGCCGGTGTCGGCAAGACCGAGCTGGTCCTGCAGAGCGCCGAACGCGCCCTGCGCGAGCCGGGCTGGTTCCCCGGCGGGTTCCTCTTCGCCGACCTCGCCGGCTACGCTCCGGACCCCGCCCGCCGGGCCGACGCCTCGGACGTCCTCGGCGACTTCCTGCGCACCCTCGACGTCCCGGCCGGGGACGTGCCGTCCGGTACGGACGCCCGCGCCGCGCTGCTGCGCACCACCCTGGCCGCCCGCGCGCGCCGGGGCCTGCGGACCCTGGTCCTCCTCGACAACGCGGGCAGCGAGGAACAGGTGCGCCCGCTGCTCCCCGGCGACCCCGACACCGCCGCCCTGGTCACCTCCCGCACCACACTGGCCGTCGGCGCCCGCCCGCACGAGCTCCAGGTCCTGGGCGCGGCCGCCTCGGTCGACTTCCTCGGCGAGGCCCTGCGGTACGCCGATCCCGACGACACCCGGATCGAGGACGCCCCCGCGGCGGCGCTCGGCATCGCCGAACTGTGCGCGGGCCTGCCCCTCGCACTGCACATCGTGGCCGCGCTCCTGGTGGACTTCCCCACCCGCCCACCGGCCGACCTGAGCCGGGCGCTGCGGGCCGAACACACCCGCCTGGACCGCCTCACCCGCGACGACCGGGCCGTGCGGGCCGCCTTCGACCTGTCCTACCGGCGCCTCACCGACGGGCAGGCGCGGCTCTTCCGGCTGCTGCCGGTCAACCCCGGACCCGACCTGTCCACCGAGGCCGCCGCCCGACTCGGCGCACTCGACGAGGCCACGGCGGCGGCCGTCCTGGAGGACCTCGCCCGCGCCCACCTGATCGAGCCCGCGCGCTCCTGGGGCCGCTGGCGCCTGCACGACCTGCTGCGCCTGTACGCCGACGAGACGGGGGCCCGCCAAGCCGACGCGGACGAGCGGGAGACCGTACGCCGACGCCTCTTCGACCACTACTGGACGGTCGCGCTGACCGCCGTCACCCTGCTGCGCCCCGATCCGGACGGCCCGCTCACGCAGCGCTTCGACACGCCGCGGGAGGCGTGGGCGTGGCTGGAGGACGAACGGCACAACATCACGCTCGCGGCCACCTCGCCCGGGCGGTTCGGGCCGGCCGACCTCACCCTGGTGCTCGGGCTGAACCTGGGTCAGTGGTTCGAGCGCCGCCGCCACCTCGACGACTGGTCCACCGTCGCCGCGAGCGCGCTGCGCACGGCGCGGAGCACGGGCGAGCGCCGCTCCGAGGCCCGCGCCCTGGACCAGTTGGGCAACTGCCTGCGGCTGAACCGGCGGTTCCCCGAGGCGATCGCGCACCACCAGGAGGCCGTCACGGTCTTCCGCTCCCTGGGCGACCCGAAGGGGGAGAGCGGGGCCCTGTCGAACCTCGGGGTCGCCCTGCGCCACGGGAAGCGGTTCGACGAGGCCATCGAGGCCTTCTCGCGAGCCGTGGGCCTCGGCGGGGAACAGGGGGACGAACAGTTCCTCGGCATGGTCCTGGGCAACCTGGGCATCACCCTGCGCCACGTCGGCCGGTACGCGGAGGCGGTCGAGGTACTGCGCGAGAGCGTGGAACTGGGCCGGGGGCGGGGGGACCGGCGGGAGGAGGGCCGGGCGCTCTGCAACCTGGCGAACGCCCTCGCCCACACGGGCGGTTACGCGGAAGCCGTGCGGCACGCCCGGGAAGCGGTGGCGATCTGCACCGCTTCCGACGACCGGCACGGCCGGGCCGGGGCGCTCAGCGTGCTGGGCACGGTCCTGAGCGCGGCCGGGCACTTCGACGACGCCGTCGCGCCGTTGCGCGAAGCCGCCGAGTCCTTCGGGGACCTGGACGACACCCACGCGAGGGCGATCGCCCTCGTCAACCTCGGCGTCGCGCTGGCCGGTGCGGGCACCCCGGCCGCTGCCGTGGCTCCGTTGACGGAGGCCGTGGACGCGCTGCGCGCGCTGGGCGACGCGGCGGGCGAGGCCACGGCGAGGCGCGCGCTGGACGAGGCCGCGCGCGGCGGGCGCGCGGAGCCGGAGGGCACCGTCCCGACCGCGTGACCCGGCGTCGACGCGTACCGCCGTCGACCGTTCCTCCAACGTGCCGTCGTGCGCGCGGCGTTGACAAAATCGCCATCTGCTAGAAACCTGTGGCGCCATGGCCGCATATCTGCGATCAGATCACTCAAAAATCGTGGAATGAAGCGCAAGTTCCCGGCAGATACCCGTCGAGCCGGTCCCCCCCATGGATGCAGAGGACAGCATGAGATGGATGCAAGGCGGTCGGCGGCTGCTGGCCGGCCTGGTCGTCGGCGGGCTGATGGCCCTCGGACTCCTGCCCGCCGGCCTCGCCGCCGCAGCGGGCGGCCCCAACCTCGCGCGCGGCAAGACGGTCACCGCGAGCGGGTCCCTCGGCGGCTACCCGGCCACCGGGGTCACCGACGGCAACCAGGCTTCGTACTGGGAGAGCCCCTCCGGCGGCTTCCCGCACTGGATACAGGTGGACCTCGGGAGCAGCGCCACCGTCGACCAGGTGGTGCTGAAACTCCCCGCCGGGTGGGAGGCGCGCACCGAGACCCTTTCCGTCCAGGGCAGCACCGACGGGAACACCTTCACCACCCTGTCCGGCTCGGCGGGCCGGGTGTTCGATCCCGCCCGCTCCAACACCGTGACCATCGGCTTCACCGCCGCGACGGTGCGCCAGGTCCGCGTCGTCGTCAGCGCCAACACCGGCTGGCCGGCGGCCCAGTTGTCGGAGTTCGAGATCTACGCCGCCGACGGCGGCGCTGACCCCGGCGACCCCGGCACCCCGCCCCCCACCGGCGTGAACCTGGCCAGGAACAAGCCGATCGAGGCGTCCTCGACCACCCAGTCCTTCGTGGCCGCGAACGCCGTCGACGACAGCGTCACCAGCTACTGGGAGGCGGCCGGCCAGCAGTCCACGCTGACGGTGAAGCTCGGTGCCAACGCCGACGTCACCGGGGTGTTCCTCAAACTGAACCCCGACCCCGCCTGGTCCACCCGCACGCAGAGCATCGAGGTGCTGGGCCGGGAACAGTCCGCGAGCGGCTTCAGCTCCCTGCGGGCCCGCGCCGACTACGCGTTCAGCCCGTCCGGCAACCAGAACACCGTGACCGTCCCGGTCACCGGGCGCCTCGCCGACGTCCAGCTGAAGTTCTCCGGCAACACCGGGGCGGGCGGCGGCCAGGTGGCGGAGTTCCAGGTCATCGGCGCCGCCGCGGCCAACCCCGACCTGACCGTCACCGCCCTGAGCTGGTCACCGTCGGCCCCGTCCGAGAGCGACCCCGTCACCGTCGACGTCACCGTGCGCAACGCCGGTACCCTCGCCTCCGCCGCGACCACCGTCGACGTCGCCGTCGAAGGCGCGGTCGCGGGCAGCGCCCCGGTGGGCGCCCTCGCCGCCGGCGCCTCGGTGACCGTCCCGGTCGCCGTGGGCAAGCGGCCCGTGGGCAGCTACGGCGTCTCGGCCGCCGTCGACCCCGCCGCCACCGTCCCCGAGCAGGACGAGACCAACAACAGCCGTACGGCCGCGGCGAAGCTCGTCGTCGGCCAGGCCCCCGGTCCCGACCTGGAAGTCCTCTCCATCACCACGAACCCGGCGAACCCCGCCGTCGGCGCGCCGGTCTCCTTCACCGTGGCCGTGCACAACCGCGGTACCACCGGCGTGGCGGCCGGCACGGTGACCCGACTGGTCGCGGGAGCGACCACGCTGAACGGCGCCACCCCGGCGATCGCCGCCGGTGCGACGGCGAACGTGGCCATCTCCGGCACCTGGACGGCGGTCAGCGGCGGGGCCGCCCTCACCGCCACCGCCGACGCCACCGGCACGGTCGCCGAGACCAACGAGAGCAACAACGGCTTCGCGCGGGCGGTCGTCGTCGGGCGCGGGGCGGCGCTCCCCTACACCGAGTACGAGGCGGAGGCGGGCAGTTACACCGGAGCGCTGCTCCAGACCGACGCCAAGCGCACCTTCGGCCACACCAACTTCGCCACCGAGTCCTCGGGCCGCGAATCGGTCCGGCTGACCGCGACCGGCCAGTACGTGCAGTTCACCTCGACCGCGGCGGCCAACTCCATCGTCGTGCGCAACTCCGTCCCGGACGCCCCGACCGGCGGCGGCGCCGACGCCACCATCAGCCTCTACGTCAACGGCGCCTTCGCACAGAAGCTGAACCTGACCTCCAAGTACAGCTGGCTGTACGGGAGCACGGACAGCCCCGAGGGTCTGACCAACACCCCCGGCGGCGACGCCCGCAGGCTCTTCGACGAGTCCCACGCGCTGCTCGCCCAGAGCTACCCGCAGGGGACCACCTTCCGCCTCCAGCGGGACGCGGGCGACACCGCCGCGTACTACGTCATCGACCTGATCGACCTGGAGCAAGTGGCCCCGCCGGCCGCCAAGCCCGCCGAGTGCACCTCGATCACCGAGTACGGGGCGGTCCCCGACGACGGCAACGACGACACGGCGGCCATCCAGAAGGCGGTGACGGCGGACCAGAACGGGCAGATCGCCTGCGTCTGGATCCCGCGGGGCCAGTGGCGCCAGGAGCAGAAGATCCTCACCGACGACCCGCTGAACCGGGGCCAGTTCAACCAGGTGGGCATCAGCAACGTCTCCATCCGGGGCGCGGGGATGTGGTACTCCCAGCTCTACACCCTGACCCCGCCGCAGAACGCGGGCGGCATCAACCACCCGCACGAGGGCAACTTCGGCTTCGACATCGACGACAACACGCAGATCTCCGACATCGCCGTCTTCGGCTCGGGCACCATCCGCGGCGGCGACGGCAACGCCGAGGGCGGCGTGGGCCTCAACGGCCGGTTCGGCAAGAACACGAAGATCACCAACGTGTGGATCGAGCACGCCAACGTCGGTGTCTGGGTCGGCCGCGACTACGACAACATCCCGGCCCTGTGGGGTCCGGGAGACGGCGTGGAATTCACCGGCATGCGCATCCGCGACATCTACGCCGACGGCATCAACTTCGCCAATGGCACCCGCAACTCGACCGTCTTCAACTCGTCCTTCCGCACCACCGGCGACGACTCGCTCGCCGTCTGGTCCAGCAAGTACGTGAAGGACCAGTCGGTGGACATCGGCCACGACAACCACTTCCGCAACAACACGATCCAGCTGCCATGGCGGGCCAACGGCATCGCGATCTACGGAGGTTACGGAAACACCATCGAGAACAACCTGATCTACGACACGATGAACTACCCGGGCATCATGCTGGCCACCGACCACGACCCGCTGCCCTTCTCCGGACAGACCCTGATCGCGGGCAACGGCCTCTTCCGCACGGGCGGCGCCTTCTGGGGCGAGGCCCAGGAGTTCGGCGCGATCACCCTCTTCGCTGCCAACCAGCCCATCCCGGGCGTGACCATCCGCGACACCGACATCCGCGACTCGACCTACGACGGGATCCAGTTCAAGACGGGCGGCGGCGCCGTGCCCGACGCGAAGATCACCGGCGTGACCATCGACAAGTCCAACAACGGCGCCGGAATACGGGCCCACGGCGGGGCGCGCGGCAGCGCCACCCTGTCGAACGTCACCATCACGGGCTCGGCCGACGGGAACGTCGTGGTCGAACCCGGATCGCAGTTCGTCATCAACGGCGGCTAGCCCGCGAACGGCGGGCGGCCCGGGTCGGTCCTGTCCTCTGGGGGGACGGGACCGACCCGGGCCAGGTCCGGCCAGGCCGGGCCGGACCGGTCAGTCGGGGTCGGGCATGCGGGACCAGCCGCTCCAGCCGCCCCCGTGGTCGCGGAGGTTGACCCACTGGTAGCCGTCGTCGCCCCGGACGCTCAGCGCGAACCTCCAGGGATCACCCGCGCTCCAGCGGTCGATGACGTAGACCTTGTCCGTGAAGATGCCGCCCATGGACTGCCAGCCGGACCACTTGCCCTTGGTGTCGGTCCAGCGGGTCCACACGGCCCGGTCGGTGCCGATCAGGAACTCCTGCTTGGCGCCGTTCGGGAGCGGGTGCGTGGTGACGCCGTACTCGCAGATGTAGACGGCGCCGCCACCGCCGTTGCAGTGGCTCAGGGCCTGGGCCGGGGTGACCGCCACGGCGAGACCCGCCAGGAGGGTGGCCGCGAGAACACCGGCCCTGATCCTCATCCTCTTCATGTTCCTGTCGCTCCTTGCTGTGCTGCGCGGGCGCCCATCGCCGGTGCCCACGACGACGACCCTGCCGTGCGTCGCTGACGCTTCGCTAACGTTCCGCTGTCGTCGCCGTGCCCCGCGCGGCGCGCGAACGCCGCCCGCGGAATCCGAGGGCGGCGTTCGCGGCCGTGCACCGCGTCAGATCACTCCGTTTGGTTCGGCGAGAAGCCGTATGACAGGTCGCTCGCGAACGGAACGCTGCGGCCGTGGCGCAGGGCGGGGCCGGGAGACTGCAGCACCCATCCCGTCATCGTGTCGGGGGTGAAGTTCGTCCCGTTGACGGCGACGTGGAGCTGGTAGACCCGACCGGTGGTGGTCAGGACCTTGACGTAGGCGTCGTTGCCCTGGGACTCGATCGAGATGCTGCAGGCGGTTCCGGCGTCACCACCCTTGGGGTAGCCGGTGATGCCCGACAGGTCCTGCCAGACGACCGCGGCGCCCGTGTTCGGCGCCCGCCCGGCGGAGGCGACGCCGTTGCGTACGGCAGCGCTGAACGACTCGCTGTTGGAGGGGGAGTAGCTGTCGATGTCGACGCAGGGGCCGGTGGCACCCGTGGCGCCGGTCGCGCCCGTTGCTCCAGTGGCGCCGGTCGCACCGGTGGCCCCGGTCGCGCCCGTGGCGCCCGTCGCTCCGGTGGCGCCCGTGGCGCCCGTGGCTCCGGTCGGTCCGGTCGGTCCGGTGTTGCCCCTCGGTCCGGTGGCTCCCGTGGCTCCGGTGGCTCCCGTTGCGCCCGTGGCGCCGGTCGCTCCGGTAGCTCCAGTGGCCCCGGTTGCACCCGTTGCACCCGTTGCTCCCGTGCCTCCCGTTGCGCCCGTGGCTCCGGTCGCGCCCGTGGCGCCCGTGGCACCCGTCGCTCCGGTCGGTCCGGTGTTGCCCCTCGGCCCGGTGGCGCCCGTGGCACCCGTCGCGCCCGTGGCTCCGGTGGCGCCCGTCGCTCCGGTGGTGCCCCTCGGGCCGGTGGCGCCCGTCGCGCCGGTGGCTCCGGTCGCACCCTTCGGGCCCGGCGGGCCCTTCGGGCCGCGCGGTCCGGGGGGACCCTGCGGGCCGCGGCAGGACTCGTGCCGGTCCGCCTCCGTCGTCTTCGGCCACGACGACTCGTCGTCGCACTCGTCCCCGCCACCGCCACCGCCCCGCGGATCCACGGCCGCCGCTTCGGCGGTCTTCGCCTGGATCACCGGTACCGCCGCGACGGCGGGCGAGGCGATCCCCGCCAGCACCAGCGCCAGCGAGGCGAAGGTTCCACCCGTCAGCCAGCCGGACCGCCTGGGCAGCGGGCCCAGCATGGATCGGGGTCTGTCCTCAGGACGCATGCACTGCTCCTCTGAAGAATTCGTTCAGATGATCACCGGATTTCCGGTGGCGCGGGTCATCCTGAGGAACCGGATACGCGGAAACCGGCTGCCGCGCCCCCATATCAGCGGTTCGGCCCAGCCCGTGCGCCCACCCGGGTGCCCTGGGCCCGGCCACACGGGTCAGCCGCCCGGCGCGCTGTCTCCGGTACGCGGCGGCGGCTCCATAGGGTCCCGCCGTGAAGCCGACCATCTGCCTCTGCATGATCGTGAAGAACGAATCCGCCGTCATCGGGCGGGCCCTGGCCTCGGTCAGGGACCACATCGACACCTGGGTCATCTCCGACACCGGCTCCGACGACGGCACCCAGGAACTCATCCGCGCGGCCCTGGACGGGATCCCCGGCGAACTCCACGAGGAGCCCTGGGTCGACTTCGGGCACAACCGGAGCCTGAACATCGCCCACGCCCGTGGCAAGGCCGACTACCTGCTGCTGCTCGACGCGGACCTGGTGCTGCGCGAGGACGCGCCGGTGCCGCCGCTCGTGGCGGACGCGTACATGCTCCGGCACCTGGGCGACACCGAGTACCGCATCAAGCGCCTGGTGCGCGGCGACCTGCCCTGGCGGTACGAGGGCGTCACCCACGAGTACATCACCTGCGACACCACCGAGAGCGTGGCCCACCTGGACGCCCTGGTGATCGAGGACCACGGCGACGGCGGCTCCAAGCACGACAAGTTCGAGCGGGACGCCCGGCTGCTGAGCGCCGAGATGCGACGGGACCCCTCCGTCGGCCGCACCGTCTTCTACCTCGCCCAGACCATGCGCGACATGGGCGAACGCGCCGAGGCCATCCGGCTCTACGAGCGGCGCGCGGCCATGGGCGGCTGGCCGGAGGAGGTGTACCAGTCCCTCCTCCAGGTCGGCGTGCTGCACGGCGACAGCGGCGACCCGGCGGACTGGCCCGCCGCGATGGACGCGCTCGACCGGGCCTGGGAGTCCCGGCCCGAGCGGATGGAGGCCTGCTACGAACTGGTCTCCCGGTTGCGGCTGCTCGGCCGGTACCGGGCGGCCCACGCACTGGTGCGGGCCTGCCTGGACCGGCCGGCCCCGGACGACGTCCTCTTCACCCAGCCCTGGGTCTATCGGTGGGGGCTGCTCTTCGAGTACTCCATCACCGCGTACTGGGTGGGCGACCTGGCGGCGTCGGTACGGGCCTGCGACCGGCTCCTCGCCCTGCCCGACCTACCGGACTCCTACCGGCGCCAGACCGTCCTCAACCGAGGCTTCGCCCTGCAGGGTCTCTCGGTGCCCGCGCAGTGAAGCGCAGCGGCGCTGGGCGTCGTACCGGAGGGGCCGGCACGGCCGGGGCGAAGGGCTTGGAGAAGAGGGCCAGCAGCCCCGGATGCACCGTGCACAGTGGCATGAGGCCCGTCTCCGCCGCGGCCGCGCGCAGCCGCTCGTCGACCGCGAGACGGTCGGCGCTCACGTAGAGGAAGGCGTTCTGCGCGTACCAGGGTTCGATCTCCGGGTCGTCCCACAAACGGGTCCGCAGGCAGTCGACGAGTTCGTAGTCCCGGCGTCCGAAGTGCTCGCGCCAGTAGGTGGGCCACTGCTCGTTGCGGTGGTCGCTGCCGGTCTGGCCGGGGACCGCGGCCGAGAACAGCACCACGTCGGACAGCGCGCAGAGGTCCGCCACGAGGGAGTCGGCGCGGGCCGGGTCCAGGTGCTCGGCGGCCTCCAGGGACATGGCCAGATCGAACCGTCGCCCCTCCAGCCGGAGCGGCCGGGACAGGTCCCACCGCAGGAAGGAGTCGGGCGGGATCCGCAGGGCGCTCTCGGCGACCCAGTCCCCGTCGACCCCGAGGACCGTCTCCGTGCCGAGCCGCCGGGCCTCCGCCAGCCACGACGCCGTGCCGCACCCCAGGTCGACCACGCTGGAGGGCCGGACCAGATCGAAGACCAGGGGCAGCGCCCGCGCGGCCGACCGGGCGGAGCCGTCCTGCTGACTTTCGTAGAACCACGCTCCGTACGCGTCGTCCTGTGGCATCGACATGCGCATCACCTCGATCGGGGATCACTGCGGCCCATCTGGCGGAAGAGACCATTCCACAAGCGGGCCGCGGGCCGGGGCGTGCCACGCCCGGACGCGTCCCCGGTCGCCCGCGCGGCATCCGCCCCCGGCCTACGGGCGGCGCCCGAGGGGCAGCAGGTACTGGAGGGGCTGGCCGAGGTCGTCCAGGCCGAAGAGTTCGTGTGCCAGATCGTCGTGGAAGCCGCCGAGCGGGGTACCGGCCAGACCCAGCGCCGCCGCGGTGAGGAGCAGGGTCTGGGTCAGGTGGCCGGTCTCCAGCAGGGCCAGGCGCAGCGCGCGCAGCCCGTACCGGCGCCGCAGCAGGCCGACGTCCGCGTACACCCCGAGGACCACCGGCGCGCGGTCGACGCCGATCGCGTCGGGGTCGCTCGCGGGCCGCGACAGGTACGTCGACAGCGCCTTGACCTCCTCGATCGGGGGCACGGGCCCGACGGGGCGCAGCGTCCGCGCGGCGGGCACGCACTCGTACGTGCCCGCCGGCACCCCGGCCGTGTCGAGCACCAGCAGCCGCACCCGGGCCGTGTAGAGGGCGCCCGCGCTCGGATGGGGGCGATGGGCGACGCCCCGGGTCGAGCCGTCCGGCAGCACCCGGTCGGAGCGCCCGCTCTCGGCGAGGGAGTGCCACAGCAGCGAGCCCAGCGTGGCGGCGTCGAGCGGACCGCCGAGCGGGCCGCGCGCCGAAGCCCGCGCCGCGAGGACGTCGGCGAACGACACGTCGGGCAGGGGGCCCGTCGGCAGCGGTACGTCGGGTCCGGCGGGCCGCAGGGAGGACGGCGGCAGCGGCGCGGCGGGCCGCAGCGCCGTGTCCTCGCCGCGTCCGACGTGGAACTTGCTGCGCTCCAGGTACTGCAGGTCGGGCGCGGTGTACGCGGAAGGGAAGTACGGGGGAGTCCCCTCGGCCCCCTCCGCATCCGTCTCCAGCAGGGTCCGCGCCGCCAGCCTGCACACGGCCCGTTCCTCGTCGGGGATCACCCCCAGCCGGTTGAACAGCATGTGCAACTGGGACGCCCACACCCAGGACCGGGGGGCCGGGGCCGCGGGCGGCGCCTCCTCGGCGGCGCCGACGGCCCGCAGCGCGGCGTCGGCCTCGCGGACCCGGTCCGTCCAGCGGTTCAGCCAGGGCGCCGCGGAGCCGTCGCCGAGCCGCCGCCGCAGCTCCCGCGCACGCCGGGACAGGGTCGAACGCTGCGCGGCGTAGACCGAGTTGACCCGCGCGTGTACGGACGCCCCCGGCAGCAGCGGCACTTCGTCCACCCACCGCCACCCCGCCGCGTGCCCGCGCAGCCAGCGCGCCGAGCCGAGCCGGTCCATGCCGAGGGCGTGCGCCGTCGCGTGCGCCAGGTCGGCCGCGACCGCCAGCCGCGCGGAACCGCTGCCGCCCTTCAGCTCCCGCAGGGCTTCGAGGACCACCCCGGTGGAGGCGACGAACACCTCCTCGGCGACCGGCAGGGCGCCCTGACCGCCGTAGCGTTCGACCTCGGGCAGGTACGGCACGGCGCGGACCTCCCCGTGGGCGGAGGACCACGGACCCGGCACCGCGGGAACCTCCCGCGCGGCGCGCCCGAGCCGGTCCACCAGCCGGGCGGCGGCGCCCGCGCCCAGATCGCGCACCCGGATCCGCAGGTGGGGGCCGTCCTCCCCGTAGCGGATGAAGAACCAGCCGGTCGCCTCCCCGGCCGCCACGAGGCCGTCGAGGTACGGCGCCGCCTCGCGCAGCAGGAACGCGTCGGTCTCCTCGGCGCTGGAGTGCAGGAACACGTGAGCGCTGTACCAGCCACCGGTACCGGTCGTCGTCATCTGGGGTCCTCGTCGTGGGTCCTGGTCAGGGGAAGGGGTGGGGGTGGACCGCGAGGTCCTCCGGGCGCAGCGGCCGCCGCGACCGCCCCAGCCGGTACGGCACGTCCAGCAGCCGGGGCAGGCCCCGGACGCGGTGGTTGACGTGCCCGAAGGTCATCGGCAGCGAGCCCGGGACGATGGCCTTCACGCAGTGCAGCCCTAGCCGCTCGCGCAGCCCCGGCTCGCTCTGGTCGACGGCGATGACCTCCAACCCGGCCCGGGACAGCCGCTCCACGGTCGCTCCGAGCAGGACGGAGAGGTCGCCCACCGGCGCGGGCGCACCCGGCCAGGCCTCCTCGACGCTCACGCGGGCCGTGTCGGCGTGGAGGAACGCCAGCCGGGGAGCCGCCTCGGGCAGGGTGCCCAGCCCGACGTGGTCGTCCAGGGTGGTCACCAGCTCCGGCCGGTCCAGCATCGGACGCAGCCGCCGCGGGTCGCGCGGGCCGCCCTCGGCGAGCGAGCGGGGCCCGGACTCGACGACGTTGGTGACGACTTCGGCGACCGCGGAGCGGATGGCGGCTCGCGGATCGTGGTGGGCTCCGGCGGCCAGGAACATCCTGGGCGCCCGCGGGTGGGAGCCCTCGTAGTGGCAGACCGCGACGACGGCGGGGACGCCGAGGTCGTTCGTCGCGTCGAGCAGGACGAGCCGGTACCCGGCCAGGGCCGCCCGGTCCACGAGCAGCGCGGTGTCCGCGTCGTCCGGTGGCGGGGCGATCCGGCGCAGCGGCGTCGCCGCGTACCACGCCATCAGGAACGCGTCGCGCTCGGCCACCTCGAACAGGCCGTAGAGCAGGGCCTCTTCGGGGCTGTTGCCGAGGCCGCAGCCGTTGGAGGACTCGTACACCACGCGTGGCCCCCGACTTGGCACGTCCCAGTACGCGACGTGCTCGGGAACGGCCCGCGCGCGCCGCCGGGTCAGCGACCAGCCGTGCACCCAGTCCATCTCCAGGTCCGGCGTGTAGGGGACGGTCGGCGACGCGGGGTGCCCGTGGTAGCGGGGGTCGGGCAGGCCGAGTCGACGCGGGTCCACGGCCCGCTCCGGCCCGAGCCGCGCGAAGGAGGCCCGCAGCACGGTCCGTTTGCCGGTGGGGCGCATGCCCGCGTACCGCTCGACGCCCTCGAACAGGGCGATCCGCTCGCTGCCGCCGAAGTCGAGCGACCGGCCGTACCCGCCGTCGTCCACGGCGCGACCGTCGCTCACGAAGGCGCTGGTGAGGCAGAACGCCGAGTCCTCGGACCGGAACAGCCGCCGCACCGGGCCGAACCGCTCGTCGAGGAGCGCCCCGCGCAGCCGGGCCGGAGCGGTCAGCGGATTGGGGGCGCGCAGGACGTACGGGTCCGGCAGCGGGCGCGGCGCCGACGGCAGCGGGGTGACGGCGTCCGCGCGGTCCACCGGCAGCGGCCGGCACACCGGGCAGCCGCCGACCGGCCGGACCCGATGGGTGGACCAGGTGCCCCGGCCCTGGTGGACGAGGTGCACCACGGCCGCCCCGGGGTCCGGATCCGGCGCGCCGGCGCCGGAGTCCAACAGGCCGACCGCGAGCGCGCCGAGCGCGTCCGACAGGGCAGGGGAGGGCACGCCGCCGAGCGCCAACTCCGGGCTGCGCCACGGCACCCGGCCGCCCGCCGTGGCGAGCCGCTGGTACTCCGTACAGCTCAGGCAGGCCGGCGCGCCCGGCCGCAGCACCGGCCCGACGACGGCCAGGGCGCCGTCGAAGCGCACCGGGACGAGTGCCACGGGGTGCCCGAGCGCATGACGGCTCAGCTCCTCGGCGAGCCCGAGCGTCCAGCGCGGCAGCAGGACCACCGCCGGTCCGGACGTCCACGCGCTCGCGCGGGCCGCGTCGAGGACGGGCACCGACGGCGCCCCGGAGGGCCCCGCGGGCAGGAGCGGTGTCGGGGTGCGGGTGCTCATCGGTCCTCCCGTGGAGCCGGCAGTACGGTGAACCCGAACGCCTCCAGCAGCGCGACGAGTTCCGGCCGCACCCGCGGGGCCTCGGGGCGCGGCGCACGGCCCGTGATCCGGCGCAGCGCGCCCTGGTGCGCCTCCTCGCGTCCGGCCAGGTCGGCCAGCCACCGGCCGGTACCGCCCGCGTCCTCCCAGTCGGCCGTCCGGACTCCGGCGGCGGCCAGCGGGGCGAGCGCGCCGTCCGGGGCGAAGAAGCGTGCGCCGGGCCGCCCTTCGGCGGCGGCGCGGGTGCGGACGACGGCGCCGAGCGCGGCGAAGGCGGCCGCGTCACCGGGGGTCGCCTCGACGGCGTCCCCGAGCGGCGGGGGCGGCGCCGACCCGCCACCGGGCGCGAGGGGACGTACGACGGCGCGGTAGGCCTCCGCGCCCGGGGCGAGCCGGACCACCTCCAGCCGCGCGGCCACCCCGAGGCGGCCGGTCAGCGTGGCCCACCAGTGGCGCAGCTGGGGGTGGTCCGCCCACCGCTCGGCGGCCACCGGGTCCGGCCGCCCGGGCGCGCGGCGACGGCGGGCGGCGCTGCGCAGGGCCCGGCCCCGTGCGTGCCCGGGAGTGGCGCCGACGGTGAAGAGGTCCTCGCCCAGCGCGAGTTCGGCCGCCCGGCAGAAGAGGTCGAGGCGGGCCAGGTCCAGCCGCGCAGCCCCGCCGAGCAGCTCGGCCCCGCCCGCCCCGGCACCGGCCCCGGGCAGCGCACAGCGGGCCAGGGGTACGGGCAACTGGCGCAGGTCGGCCGGGAGCGGCTCGGGCAGCGCACCGCATCGTTCGTCGGTGAGGTCCGCCATCCGCCGCAGCGCCTCGCCCAGGGTCGCGGCCGGTGCGAGCCGCACCCGCCGGTCGGCGTCGATGCGGAGGGGACCCGGCCAGGCCCGGTAGTCGGCACGCAGTGGCCGGGCCCGCGCCAGCAGCACGGAAGGAAGCACGGCGGCGGGTGTCGTGGGGGTCGCGTCCGGGGGCGGCCGTTCGTCCTCCCCCTCGCGCGACGGGTCGGGCTGCCCGGCCGCCGCGCACAGCAGCCGGTGCGCCGCGGAACCCGCGAGCAGGGGCAGGAACGCGGCGGGCAGGGGCTCGACACCCCCGGGCTCTTGCGGCGGGTGGGCGCGGCCCCACCGGGTCTCCAGGGCCTCGGCGTCCGCCGTGACCTGCACCGAGCTGCCGGGCGCGGTGGCGTAGCCGTTCCCGCCGAGGTGCCCGACCGCGACGCACCGCTCGGGCCCGGCGCCGTGCAGGCGCAGCAGGACCCGGTCCGCGGGAAGCTCCGGATCGGCGGTGCGGTCGAGGGGCAGGCCACCGGCCGCCAGCGCGCGCCCGGCGGCCGCGGCCAGCGGCCCGTCCGGCGCGGCGGCCACGACCTCGGCCCGGAACCGGGCGAGTGCGGCGGCCGCGACTTCCGGACGCCCGGCGCTCGCCCCGGTCCAGTCGGCGACCGGACCGCCGGGCGCGGCGGGGGACGGCCCGGCCACGAGGAGCCCGTGCGCGTCCAGTTGCCCGAGCAGGGTGTCCACGGAGGCGCGCAGGGTCGCACCGGCCGCCATCGAGTCCAGGAGCTGCGCCACCCTTCCCTCGCGCAGCGGCTCGGCGAGCAGCCGCCAGAGCGCGGGCAGCGCCCCGCCGCCCTCCAGGGTGAGGGTCCCGCGGCGCCCGCGCAGGTGGAGGCCCGCGCGCAGCGGGGTGACGGCGACCCCGGGACGCAGCCGCCGGTCGGTGAGGGCCGCGCGGTTCACGAGCGGCCTTCCACCGCGTCGACGGCCGCGCCGAGCTCCCGCCGCCAGTCGCAGCCGGTCAGGGCGGGCACCGACCGGATCACCAGGTGCGCCGCCAGGTACCGCTCCAGCGGGCGGACGTCACAGATCGCGAGCAGGCGGTAGAGGGCGTTCGTACAGGCGCGGTGCACCAGGTAGTCGGGGCGGCTCCACATCTTCCCGTCGGGGTCGGAGCGCCGCAGCCGGTGGTGGAAGTCGCTGAAGCCGGTCCGCTCCTCGTGGTTCCAGCGCAGGGCCGCGGCGGCGTCCCCGGTGGCGGCGGCCCGCGCCCGGTAGGCGTCGGGGTCGCCGTGCAGGTCGGCGCCCGCGTCGTAGCGGCTCCGCGTCAGCTGCCAGGCGCCCGCCGAGTAGGCGGTCCAGGCCCGTTCCCACCCGTGGGCGCCGCCGTCGCGGATCCTGCCGACGAGGCGGGTGACGGCGTCGCCCCCGCGGTCGGCATGGCGCTCGAAGCGCTCCCGCAGTCGGCCCCCGGGATCCTCGTGGAAGAGGAAGTCCTCCAGGTGGGAGACGTACGAGTAGTGCCCGCCGGCCAGGCCGCCGGGGTGGGCGGCGGCGTGCGCGGCCAGGGCGACCACCGTGAGCTGGACCCGGGCGTCGGCGTCGTCGCCGTGGTCGGCCAGGAAGCGGGCGCCCGCGCGCAGCGGGTCCAGACCGGCCCGCAGCAGGTCGTCGCGCAGGTCGGCGCCGGCGGCGCCGAGGAGGTCGCGCAGCGGGGCGTCGTCGACGGGCGCGAGGCGGACCGTGTTGTCGGGCACGATCGGTCCGTAGGGCGGGGCGACGAGTTCGGCGCGACCGGCGGCGGCCGCGTGCTCCAGCAGTTGGGCGTCGCTGAGTCCGCCGTGCGAGGGGTGGGTCCGCAGCCAGTCGCGGGCCCGGCCGACGGCGGCCGCGGCGGCGGCGTCGACCCGGGCGGCCGGGCCCCGCAGGCGGAGCCTGAGGTGGGGGCCGTGCAACCAGTGCCGTTCGACGTGGGCGGTCAGCCCGTCCGCCGCGCAGGACGCGGCGAGCGGCAGCATCACCTCGCGCAGCAGCGCCGCCTTGACGGGGTGGTGGTAGTGGACGATCACGTCGAGGGCCGTGTCGCGGGAGTCGTTCTCGGAGGGTCGCACCGCTCGTACGCTCGCTTCCACTGTCGTCGGGAACCGTTTCATCGCCGTCGTCCGGACCGGTAGACCTCCAGGACGAGCTCCACGGCGCGGGCCGGTGCGGCCCGGCCGCCCGGTGCGGGCAGGGCCTCTTCCAGGACCGCTCCGGCGTCGACGTGTCGGGACAACCACTTGGCCAGGCACCTCAGGTGCAGCGGGTTGCCGAGGTCCACGAGGTGCGGCTTGGGGCGGCTCAGCCGGTGCAGGAACGCGTCGGCGGCCCCCGAGTCCGCCGTGTCCGCCGTGTCCGGCGCGACGGCGGCGGGGTGCAGGAAGAGCTGCTCCGGCAGGTCGAGCAGGGCGCGCCAGCGGGCCGTGGCCGCGACCGGCACCGGTTCGGTCCCGAGGTCGGCGCGCAGGGCGCGGACCACCTCGGGCGGCAGCAGCCAGCGGCTCCGGCGGAGCACCACGTGGCGGTGGCGCAGCCGGGCGGTGCGGGTCACCGGGCCACCCGGTGCGGCGACGCGGCTCCGGGGCACCAGCGGCCCGAAGTCGACGGCGCCGTGGGGGTGGTCGGCCAGGTGGGCCCCGATGCGGCGCGGCAGCAGGACGGGGGCCAGGAAGCCCGGATAGAGGACGTCGAGGTGTTCGCCCGTGCTCCGCAGCCGGAAGCGGACCTGGTCGGTGGCCTCGTCGTGGACGAGGTCCAGGTCGGCCTCGCCGATCGACGCCCAGCGGCGGTCGGGTCCGATCTCCCGGGGGACGAGCATCGGGTGGAGGTTGGCGTTGAAGCCGCCGACGGGCCGGATCTGCGCGGCCCGCGCACCGGGCCCGAGCCCGCGGTGGATCTGCCGCGAGACCTCGGCCCGGGCGCCCGGGTCCAGGGCGTCCAGGAACCGGCTGGTGAACCGGCCCCACCCGCCGTACACGTGGTTCACGCAGAGCAGGCCGGGCCCGGGACCCGGGGCCCGCTGGACGAAGTACGCGTAGCTGAGCGGGCGTTCGACGGCCCAGGCGGGCAGCCGCTCGCCGAGGCCCTTGACGAAGTCCGGCGGCAGCACCACCTCGTGGACGCGCGCCCGGTCGTCCCCCAGGTCGCTCCCGCGCTCGCCCGGGGCGTCGCCGACGGCCCGGACGGCCTGCGCCCGCAGGGCGGCGAACTCCGCCGTCCCGGTGGGGAGGGCGGCGGGGTCCTCGGGGGCGAGGGTCGCGGACCGCCCGGCGACCTCCCAGGCCCCGGCGACCTCGCCGCCGAACTCCCACGGGTGGTGGCAGGTGCCGCCGGAGCCGTAGCGCTCGACGAAGCGGTCCCGCAGGAGGCGGCGGACGAGGTGCCCGAGGTCGAACAGCTCCGCGAGGGCGGTGACTTCGCCGAGCGCCTCGTGGTCGGCGCCGTCGAGGAAGCCGTCGACGGCCAGCGGGCGGGGGGCGACGACGTCCTCGGTGAGCACGCTGAGCGGGGCCGATGCGGGCGGGACGGGACTGCCGGCGTCGGCGAGCACCCCCGCCCAGCTCCGGGACAGCCCGGCGAGCAGGGCGGGACGCTCACCGGCGGGCACGGACCCGAAATCCGCCGTCGTCCGGCCGAGTTCGAGGATCCGATCGGCGAGCGCAGGGTCTGCGGCCAGGGGCGGCTCTCCGGCCTGCGCCGGGATCTCGAGGTGCGTCGGGGCGGTGGTGCGCAGCCAGGACGCGATCCGCTCCAGCGGGTCGGTGTCCTGCTGGGCGAACGGCTCGCCGGTCACCAGCAGCCGGGCCTCGAAGAGCCGGCCGAGGAAGGCCGCGGCGGCGTCGGATCCGGCGCCGCCCGCCCCCTTCAGCGCGGCGGTCAGCAGGGCGGCCAACTCGTCCAGGTGGCGCGGGCTTTCGGCCCACTCGGTGACCAGGCGCAGCGGGACCCCGCGGATCAGCTCCACCTCGTCCTCCTCGGCCACCAGGAACCGGCCTCCGGCGAAGGAGGTCCGCTCCCGCGCGTACGCGGCCCGCAGGCCGGTGATCCGCGCGGTGCTGGTGATGCGGTGGGGGAGCGCGGCCCGCCGGTGCGGGGCGGCCAGGAGCGCGCGGGTGAGGGCGCTGGTGAGGGTCCGGTTGACCTTCACGACCGCGCACAGGGGGTCTGCGAACAGCGGCGCGGTGCCCCAGTCGTGGACGGCCCCGGCCCGCGCCGTCGCGCCGAAGGCGTCCTCGGGCGCGACCAGCGGGCCCCAGCCGACCGCGGTGAACCACGACAGGGGGCTGGTCTTGGTGCTGGCCCGCAGGGCGTAGCGCAGGGCGGTGGGCTCTTCCTTGCGCGCCCTGCGGTCGGTCGCCCCGGTGCCCGCCCGCTCCACCGCGCGCAAGAGGTCCGCGCTGGTGAGGGCGACGGCCCGGCCGAGGGCCGGTTCCCGGCACAGGGCGGCCAGGGACGCGCGCTCGCCGGCCAGGGCTCCTTCGGTGACGTCGCCCAGCGCCGTGAGCACCGCGCCGCGCCGGGCCCGCAGCGCGAGCCAGGCGGCGAGCAGCGGCACCCGGTCCGGGAGGTCGCCGAGGCGCTCCAGCAGGGCGGGCCGGGGCTCGCGGCCGTTGTGCAGGGCGCGGCGCAGCGGCAGGACGACGTCGCGGTGGAAGGCGGGCGGATGGCCGTCCCGGCTGTCGTGGAGGGCGTCGGTCAGGGGCCCGGCGATCCGCAGCAGCCGGGCGTCCGTGCGGTGCAGGCGGTCGAGCGCGGTGCGGAAGGCCGCCGCGGGCGGGAGCTGGGCGGGATGGGCGAGCACGGTGGCGCGCACCAGCGCGTACGGCGCGGTGCGCACCCGGTACGCGTCGGCTTCCCCCGGCCGTGGCTGCGGCTGTGACCGTTCCATGGTGCTCCCTCCCCGTCCTGCCGGTCGTCGTGCCGGTCGTCGTGCGCGGTGGGGCCCGCCCCGGTCGGTCCGGGCCGTTCCGGGCCGCCCGGACCCGGCGCGGTCCGCGCGCCTTCCGCCGTACGCGAAGTACGGCGGGAGGACGCGCGGCCGCGCAGTCGGTGCCCGGGATCTCGGCCCCGGTTACACCGTGGGGGTGTCGGTCTGCGGCTGGGCGCAGGAGGAGGAGCCCTGGCAGGAGGAGGAGCCCCAGGAGGCTCCGCCTTCGGGCAGCGCGACCGTGTCGCTCATCGAGGTGACGGTGAGGTCGTCGAGGTCGAGTGCCAGGTCCTGGAGTTCGAACTCGGTGGTGTGCGCGTTCGGCGTGGTGTCGGACATACGCGTCTCCCAGTGTGAGTGGCGGGGGTTCGTGTTTCCGTGTGCCGTTTGTGCGGCGGTCACCACGTTGGTCCACCGCGCTCGCGGAGCGCTGGAGGTGCGGTCCACGCGCGGTCGAGACGCGCTGGGGGACATACCGGTCGGGCGATCGAACACCACAAGTCTTCGGGCTCTGTTCACCCGGCTGTGACCTGCGGCTTTCCCGACAGGTCGGCCGAACCGTTCGAATGGGACCGTAAACAGGTCTGGACCATTTCATTCGCGCCAAATCCATGTGTCGATCGCCGCGTTGGGCCCGCTTTGGGCATGTGGTCTATACCTTTGACGGTAGAGTGGGTCACCTGAAACCGGCACATATACAGCCGTGGGGGGCTATATGACCGTGCATCATCTTCCGCAGCCACCATCCGACGACGAGTTGTACTGGTACTTCGGCCCGCAGCGTCGCTGGGTCCTGATCAGCACCTCTCTCGCCTTCAGCTTCACCGCGGTGACGATGTTCACCTTCTCGCTGAGGACGCCCGCACTGTGGGCCTTCCTCGCGGTCCTCGGCCTCAACGTCGTGGCTCTGGTCCTCTCCTCCGTCAACAGCCTGCGCGGGCGCCGCCTGACCCGGCAGTCGCACGAGATCCTCGTCCAGGCCTGGCGGCCCGCCGAACTGCCCAGCGTCGACCTCTACTTGCCGACCTGCGGCGAACCCCTGCCCGTCCTCGCCAACGCCTACCGCGCGGTCGCCGAGGTCGACTGGCCGGGCGCGCTCACCGTGTGGGTCCTGGACGACGGCGACCGGCCCGAGGTCGCCTCGCTGGCCGCCGCGCACGGCTACGAGTACGTCGTGCGCCCCGACCGGGGGCACCTGAAGAAGGCGGGCAACCTCAACCACGCCCTCACCCTGAGCAGCGGCGAGTACATCGCGATCCTGGACGCCGACTTCGCGCCCCGGCCCGACTTCCTGCGCCACCTCGTCCCCTACCTGGCCGACCCCGCCGTCGGCATCGTCCAGAGCCCGCAGTGCTTCGACACCGACGAGGCCATGGGCTGGATCCAACGGGCCGCGGGCAGCGCCCAGGAGTGGTTCTTCCGCTGGATCCAGCCGTCCCGGGACGCCAGCGACGCCGCCATCTGCTGCGGCAGCAACGCCGTCTACCGGCGCCGGGCGATCGACCTGGCCGGAGGGTTCGCCCGGCTCGACCACAGCGAGGACCTCTACACCGGACTCGCCCTGTACGAAAAGGGTTTCCGCACGCTGTACGTGCCCGTCCTGGTCGCCAAGGGCACGTCGCCGGACGAGGCCACCGCCTTCATCAACCAGCAGTACCGGTGGGCGATGGGCAACCTGCACCTGATCGGCACCCCCGTGCTGGGACGGATGCGCGCGCCCTGGCGGATGCGGCTGTGCTTCTACGAGGGCGTCGTCGGCTACCTGACCACGGTGGTGAACACCTTCGCCGCGCCGCTGCCGCCGCTGGTGATGATGTTCTGGTACCCGGACCACATCCGGCCCTGGCACGTCCTGCCGCTGCTCGCCCCGTTGTGGCTGTGGCACGTGCTGCTGCCGCGCATCAGCCGCACCCGCTGGCGGGTCGAGGTGATCCGCGCGAACGTCCTGACGAGCGTGGCCGCCGCGGCGGCGTTCCTGCACACCCTGCGCGGCCGCAGCGCCGCGTGGGTGCCCACCGGTGTGCGCGGCCCGAAGGCCTCGGGCGGAATGGCCCGGCGGGTGGTGGCCGTTTCGCTGGTGTGGCTGGTGCTCTCCAACGGCGCGGCCGCCACCGGCCTCGCCCTCGCCGTCGCGCGCAACGGCTGGGAGCCCAACTGGGGCCTCCTGCTCTACCTGTTGGTGCAGTGCCAGATCAACGTCCCGCTGATCCGGGACCTGATGACCGAACTGCGCGGGGCAACGGAGCCCCGGAGCACGGCCGGTGACACCGGTTGGCTGCGCACCCGGCTGCGGACCGCCCTTCGGTCCGACACCGGCATGCGGCCCCGTCGCTGGCCCGAGACCCTGGCCGCCTCCGCGGCCCTCCTGCTCATCGGCCTGCTGGCATCCGGGTGGGTCAACCCGATGCTGCCCTGGCTGAGTTGAAAGGCTTCGTCACCATGCCCTTCCCCGTGACTCCCGGCTTCCGCCGGAAGCACAGCACCACCTCGGCCCCGCGGCCGTCCGCCGCGGCGTCCGGGCCGCCGGCCGAGGCGGGCGGCGCGCCCGCGCGGCCCGGCTCCGGCGGCGAATCCGGACCCAGTCCGCACCGGTCCGCGTTCCGGCCCGACATCGAGGGCCTGCGCGCGGTGGCCGTCCTCGCCGTCCTCGCCTTCCACGCCGGGATCCCGGGGCTGGCGGGCGGGTTCGTCGGCGTCGACGTCTTCTTCGTCATCTCCGGCTACCTGATCACCGGCCTGCTGGTCCGCGAGGCGATCACCACCGGCCGGATCCGGCTCGGTGACTTCTTCTCCCGGCGGGCCCGGCGACTGCTGCCGTCGGCCGCCGTCGTGCTCGGCGCGGTGGCGGTGGCCGGCGCCTGGCTGACCGTACCGCTGCGGCGCGCCGTGCTGGAGTACGACGTCGTCGCGGCGGCCGTGTCCGTCGCCAACTGGCGCTTCGTCGCGCAGCAGACGGACTACCTCGCCGCGGGCCACGACCAGAGCCCGCTCCTGCACTTCTGGTCCCTGGCCGTCGAGGAGCAGTTCTACCTCTTCTGGGCCCCGTTGATGGCGGTGATCGCCCTCTGCACGGCCCGCGCCGTTCGCCGGGGCCGGGTCGTGCGCGCCGTCGTGGCGCTCGCCACCGCGCTGCTGGCCCTCGGCTCCTTCGCGCTGTCCCTGAGCTGGACGGAGCACTCGGTCTCGCTCGCCTACCTCGGCACCCCCTCGCGGGTGTGGCAGTTCGCCACCGGTGCGCTGCTGGCGCTGCTGCCCTGGCACCTGCTGCGCGGTCCGCGTCCGCTGCGGTTGCTGTGCGGCTGGGCCGGGGCCGTGGCGATCGGCTGGTGCGTGGTGGCGTACGACGCGAGCACCCCGTACCCCGGATTCGCCGCGCTCGTCCCGACCCTGGGCGCCGCCGCCGTGATCCTCGCCGCGATCCCCGGCCGGGGCGAGCGCAACGTCGAGGGCGCCTACGGCGTCGGGCGGCTGCTCGCCGGCCGCGCGCCCCGCGCGATCGGGCGGCTCTCCTACAACCTCTACCTGTGGCACTGGCCCGTGCTGGTCCTCGCCGAGGCCGCCCTGGGCACCCTCGGCTGGCCCGCCAAGGCGGCGCTGACGCTGGCCGCCGTACTGCCCGCCCTCGCCACCATGCGCTGGGTGGAGCGCCCGCTGCGCCGCAGCCGCACGGTCTCCGAACTCCCGCGCCGCGGGCTGTCGGTGGGCGTCACGGCCATCGTCATGCCGGTCGTCCTCGCCCTGGTGGTCGGCACCACCACGCTGCGCCTGCTGGGCCCGGCCACCCCCGTCGACCTCCAGGGCCTGCCGCCGGGCGCGGCCTCCGGCCCCACGCTGCTCGCCCGCGGCCCGGCGGCGCCCGCGCTGGACGGCCCGGTGGTCCCCGGTCCCGTCCAGGCGGGCAAGGACTTCCCGCCGGACGGGAACTGCGAGGTGGACCCGGAGGTCACCCGCAGCCCGGACTGCCTGTTCGGCGCGGTCGACAGCCCTGACCGGATCGTGCTGCTCGGTGATTCGCACGCCGGTCAGTGGTTCTCGCCGATGCTCGCATTGGCCTCGCAACGCGGCTGGGCGCTCCAGGAGTTGGTCAAGCAGGGCTGCCCGCTCGCGAAGCTCGCCGTGGACAACCCCCAGCTCGGCCGCGCCTACCGCGAGTGCGACACCTGGCGGGCGGACGCGCTGGACCGGCTGGGGAAGGGGCCGAAGCCCCGCCTCGTCGTGATCTCCTCGCTGGCCCGCTACACCGCCGACCCCGCCCTGCTGGTCGGGGCGTGGGAGGAGACGCTGAAGCCGCTGCGGGCCCTCGGGGTGCCGATCGTCTACATCGAGGACACGCCCGTCCCCGGCAAGGACGTCCCGGCGTGCCTCTCGGGCGCCGGTTCCTCCCCGGAGTCCTGCGCCTTCAGCCGGGCGGCCGCCCAGCTGCCCGACGTGTTGGCCCAGCGGATCGCCTCGGGCGCGCTGCCCGGCGTACGGAGCATCAGCGTGAACCCGGTCCTGTGCCCGGGCACCGGTGCGACCTGCCCGGCGGTGCTGGACCGGATCCTGCTCTACCGGGACGACTCCCACCTCACCAACGTGGCGGCCGTCGTCCTGACGGCCCGCCTGGAACGGCTGTTGACCGACGTCGGCGCGCTGGCGGCCGCCGGGGCCGCGACCGGCGCCGGGACGCCGGGCGCCGCGGCGCCGCCGACCGCCGACGGATGGCGGGAGCTGCTGCGGGACGACTTCGACGGGCCTGCGGGCAGTCGCCCCTCGGGCGCCAACTGGCAGTACGACCTGGGCACCTGCTACCCGGGCTGCCCGGCGCCGCAGTGGGGCACCGGTGAGATCGAGACGATGACGGACTCGACCGACAACGTCCGCCTCGACGGGAAGGGCGCGCTGGAGATCGTCCCCACCCGCAAGGACGGGCAGTGGAGTTCGGGCCGCATCGAGACCCGGCGCGCCGACTTCGCCCCGCCGCCCGGCGGGGTGTTGCGGATCGAGGCGTCGATCGCCCTGCCGGACGTGACGGGTGCGAAGGCGGCGGGCTACTGGCCGGCCTTCTGGACCCTCGGCGCACCGTTGCGGGGCGGCTACACCGGCTGGCCGTCCGTCGGCGAGCTGGACGTCATGGAGAACGTCAACGGACGGGACGACGTCTTCGCCACCATGCACTGCGGCGTCCTCGGCGGCGGACCGTGCCGGGAACCGGCGGGCCTGACGTCCGGACCGCGGCCCTGCCCCGACTGCCGCACGGCGTTCCACTCCTACGCCGTCGAGGTCGACCTCACGCCCGGCGCGCAGGAGGTGCGTTGGTCGCTGGACGGGCGGGTGCACCACCGGGTGCGCGCGGACCAGATGGACCCGGCGACCTGGAAGCAGGCCGTGGACCACGGGGTGTTCCTCATCCTGAACGTGGCGATCGGCGGCAACCTCCCGCTCGCGGACGGCGCGACGGTGGGCCCGGCCACCGAACCGGGCCATCCGATGCGGGTCGACCGCGTCACCGTCTCGACCAAGGACGGGGCGGTGAAGCCCTCCTGACGCCGTGACGGAAGGGGCCGGTCAGCGTGTCCCCCGGGGGGTCGGGCACGTCTGCCCGGCCCCTCGGCGCGTGCCCGGGGAAGGGGCGTCGAAAGACTGGTAGGAAACTTTCCTGTTCGATAGCATTCCCGGCGGCGGCTCGGCGCGGTGCCCTGTGACAGGGGCGTGACGCGCTCAGTGAGAGTTCTGACCCGGCCGCCGTTGCGCCGCCCCCTGCCCGCGACCGGGCCGGTGGGTGGCGCTTCGCAACGGTGCCCAGCTCTCACTCCCCCCAGTGCAGGAGTTCCCAAGGATGCGCCTGAACGCTTCAGCACCCGCGCCCGCCCGGCGCGGCACGGTGACCCTGGTCGCCGCCGTACTCCTCCTCGTCGGAGGCCTGTTGCTCGCCCTGCCCGAACGGGCCGGGGCCGCCGCCGACTCCCTCATCTCGCGTGGCAAGCCCGCCACCGCCTCCTCCTCCGAAACCTCCGCCTTCGGCCCCGAGAAGGCCTTCGACGGCGATCCGGCCACCCGCTGGGCGAGCGCCGAGGGCAAGGATCCCCAGTGGATCCGCGTCGACCTCGGCGCCAACGCCACCGTGACGCGCGTGTCCGTGACGTGGGAGGCCGCCTACGCCAAGGTCTACCGGGTGGAGATATCCGCCGACGGCAGCACCTGGACCCGCCTCGCCAACGAGACCGCGGGCAACGGCGGTACCGACGACTGGACCGGCCTCGCCGGCAAGGGCCGCTACCTGCGCGTCTACGGAACCGCGCGCGGGACCTCGTACGGCTACTCGCTCCACGAGGTCGAGGTGTACGGCACCGTCGACGGCGGCACCCCGCCCACCGGCGCCTTCACCGTGGTCGCCGCCGGTGACATCGCCGCCCAGTGCACCGCCTCCGACAGCTCCTGCGCCCACCCCAAGACGGCCGCCCTGGCCCGCCAGATCGACCCGAAGTTCTACCTGACGATGGGCGACAACCAGTACGACGACGCCCGGATCTCGGACTACAAGGCCTACTACGACAAGACGTGGGGCACCTTCAAGGACAAGACCCACCCGGTGCCCGGCAACCACGAGACCTACGACCCGGCCGGGTCCCTCGCCGGCTACAAGGCGTACTTCGGCTCCATCGCCTACCCCCAGGGCAAGACCTACTACAGCTTCGACGAGGGCAACTGGCACTTCGTCGCCCTCGACTCCAACGCCTTCGACCAGAAGGCCCAGATCGACTGGTTGAAGGCGGACCTCGCCAAGAACGGCAAGCAGTGCATCGCCGCCTACTTCCACCACCCGCTGTACTCCTCGGGCGGCCACGGCAACGACCCCGTCAGCAAGCCGGTCTGGAACATCCTCTACGCGGCCAAGGCCGACCTGGTCCTCAACGGCCACGACCACCACTACGAGCGCTTCGCCCCGCAGGACCCGAACGGCAAGGCCACCGCTGACGGCATCACCGAGATCGTCGGCGGCATGGGCGGCGCCGAGCCGTACCCCATCGAGAACGTCCAGCCCAACAGCCAGAAGCGGATCAGCGGCCAGTACGGCGTGCTGAAGCTGGACTTCACCGACTCCGGCTACAGCTTCAGCTACGTCGGCACCGACGGCAAGGCCAAGGACACCAGCCCGAAGTACACCTGCCACTGATGTACCTGGCGACCACAGGCCGCCCGGACACGTCGGCCCGACCCCGCACCGGCGGGGCGGGTCGGCGGGTCCCGGGCACCGTCCTGGCACTCGGCGCGGTCAGCCTCGTCACCGACATCTCCTCCGAGATGGTCACGGCGGTGCTCCCGCTCTACCTGGTCCTCGGACTGGGTCTCTCCCCCCTCCAATTCGGCTTCCTGGACGGCCTCTTCAACGGAGCCACCGCCTTCGTACGGCTCCTCGGCGGTCATGCCGCCGACCGCGGCCACCGGCACAAACACGTCGCCGGGATCGGCTACGCGCTCTCCGCCATGTCCCGCCTCGGCCTGCTGCTCGCCGGCGGCGCCACCGCCGGGATCGCGGCCGCCCTCGCCACCGACCGCGTCGGCAAGGGCATCCGGACGGCGCCCCGCGACGCGCTCATCACCCTGAGCAGCCCGCCCGACGCGCTGGGCCGCTCCTTCGGCGTCCACCGGGCCATGGACACCACCGGCGCCCTGCTCGGCCCGCTCGCTGCCTTCGCCCTGCTGTGGGCGACGGCCGGCGCCTACGACGCCGTGTTCGTGGTCAGCTTCTGCGTCGGCCTGTTGGGGGTGCTGCTCCTGGTCCTCTACGTGCCCGGACACCACCCGGCGCCGAGCGCGCCCGCGGCACCCCGCCGCAAGGGAGCGACCTTCGCGGCCCTTCGCGACCCCGCCTTCCGGCGCATCCTCGCGGCCACCGCGCTGCTGGGCACCGCCACGGTCGGCGACGCCTTCGTCTACCTCCTGCTCCAGCAGCGCCTGGACCTGCCCGTGGGCTGGTTCCCGCTGCTCCCGCTCGGCGGGGCCGCCGCCTACCTCCTGCTCGCCGTCCCGGCGGGCCGGATCGCGGACCGGGTCGGCCGCCGGCTCCCCTTCCTGTACGGCCACCTCGCCCTGCTCTGCGTCTACGCCGCCCTGCTCCTGCCCACCGGCGACGCCCCGACCCTGCTCCTGCTGCTGCCCGTCCTCGCGCTGCTCGGCGCCTTCTACGCCACCACCGACGGCGTGCTGATGGCCCTCACCGGGCCCGTCCTGCCCGCCGACGGCACGGCCCGGGGCCTCGCCCTGCTCCAGAGCGGCCAGGCCCTGGCCCGGATGCTCGCCGGGGTGGGCTTCGGCGCCCTGTGGACGGTGTGGGGCCAGGGCCCCGCGCTGTGGGCCGCGCTCTCGCTCCTGTGCGTCGCGCTCGCCGGTGGCTGGCTGCTGCTGCCGCGCACCACCCCGTCCCACCCCGAGAGGCGAACCGCATGACCGACCGCACCGGGTCCGGCCGACCCCCGAAGCCGCTGGGCCCCCGGGCCCGCATCGCCGTCGTGGTGAGCGCCGCGCTCCTGCTCGCGGGCGGCGCCACCGGATACGTCCTGCACGCCGGGGCCCGCCCAACGGCCCGGGCGGCCGTCGCGGACGCCTCCTTCACGCTGGCGGGCCCCGCCCTGTACTTCCGCGATCCCACCACCGGCCGCGTCGCCCACCGTCCGCTCTCCGGGGACGCCGACGCGCGCGTCGCCGGAGGGCCCTCGTGCGACCGGTTCTACGCCGCCGCGGACACCGCGCTGTGCCTGCGCGCCGAACCGGGGGTCCTGCCCAAGACGTACGCGATCGTCCTCGACCGGCAGCTGCGCGAGGTCCGCCGGGTCACGGTGCCGGGCGTCCCCAACCGGGCCCGGGTCTCGGCCTCGGGGCGGATGCTGTCCTGGACGGTCTTCGCGAGCGGGGACTCGTACGCCACCAGTGCCTTCTCCACCCGGACCGCCATCCTCGACCTGCGCACCGGATACCTGGTCACCTCCATGGAGCAGATCCCCCTCACCCTCGACGGCGCCCGCTACCACGCGCCCGACGTGAACTACTGGGGGGTGACCTTCGCCCGCGACGACAACCGCTTCTACGCGACCGTCTCCAGCAAGGGCCGGACCCACCTGGTCGAGGGGAACATGGGGGAGTGGTCCGCGCGCGTCCTGCGGGAGAACGCCGAATGCCCCTCGCTCTCGCCCGACAACACCAGGCTCGCCTTCAAGAAGAAGGTCTCCGACGATCCGGCCGCGCCCTGGCGGTTGTACGTCCTCGACCTCAAGACGATGCGGGAGACCCCGCTCGCCGAGACGCGCAGCGTCGACGACCAGGCGGCCTGGCTGGACGACGGCACGCTCGCCTACGCCCTGCCGGGGGCGGACGGCAGGGCGAGCGACATCTGGACGGTGCCCGCGGACGGCACCGGAACCCCTCGACTCACCACGCCCAACGGCTCGTCACCGGCGGCCCTGCGCTGACCGGCCCCCTTCCGGGGGCCCTCGGGGGGCGTCTAGATTGGGCCGGTCCGCCCCGCCCCCGCAGGCGGGTCCGCCCCACCGAGGAACGAGCCCTGGCCTTGCACCCCGATGACGAGCCGGTCCTCAAGCGCGGCAAGTGGGGCACCAACCGGTACTACTACAACCCCCGCAACCCGATCGGGATGGCCCTGATCGTCATCAGTGTGCTCTTCACCGCGACGATGCTGATCCTGCTGGCCAACCGGGCGGGCCCGTGGGCGCCGGATCCCGCACCGGCGCCCACGACCACCTACGACACCAGCTGGCCGTTCGCGCCCGGTACGACCGCGCCGTCCCCCTCCGGCAGCCCGTCGGCGACCTGAGCCCGGGCCGTCAGCTGGCGGAACCCGCCGCCGAACCCGTCGCGAGGTCCGTGCCCCAGCGCGCGATCGCGGCGGGCAGGTCGAGCGCCCCGGAGCGCAGGTCGGAGTCGGCGCCGGGCCAGTCCTCGCGCGGGACGCGCCACATCAGCTCGAACTCGTTGCCGTCCGGGTCCTTGGCGTAGAAGGACTTCGAGACCAGGTGGTCGGTCGCGCCGACGAGCGCTCCGAGCGCACCGAGCTTCTCGCCCAGCTCGCGCAGCTCGCCGAGGGTGCCGACCTCCCACGCCAGGTGGTAGAGCCCGACCCGGCCCTGCTCGGGCCCGGGTGCGTCGGCGCCGATCGCGAACAGTCCGAGGTCGTGGTCGTTGAGGCTGCCCGGCGCGCTCAGGAAGGCGGCGCGGCCGGGGATCAGGTGGTCGACCTGGAAACCGAAGACGTCGCGGTAGAACGCGACGGACCGCTCGACCTCGCGGATCCAGAGCACGGCGTGGTTCAGACGGCGGACAGACATGGCGACGGACTCCCGGATGACTCGAAGGACCTGGCTCGAAAGGTCCGGCTCGATGTGAACGGTCACCAGCATACAGTTCAAATTCGAACTACCGAGTCGGGTCCTCCTTCACCCCTTGCCCCCAGGGGTCAGACCGGGGGCGACGGCGAAGGAGATCCGCTCCATGAGCGGGCGGCGCCTGGTGTTCTGGAAGGCCGCGATCCGCCACTCTCCGGCGTCGCGGACGAGGGTGTACGTCTGGACCTTGCCGAGCTTGGCCGGGCGTCCGGCCTTGTGGGTGTCGCCCCTGCTGTTCACCACGGCCACGTCGGGCCTGTAGAAGCGGACGTCGAGGACCTCGTCCGCCAGGCGGGTGCCCTTGAGGAAGCCCGCGAAGAGGATGCGGTGGCTCTCGGTGATGTCGCGCCGCCCCCGGTAGAAGGTGCCCACGTAGGTGGTGTAGCTGGCGTCCTCGGTGAAGAGCGCGCCGTAGGCGTCGGCGTCGTGGCGCCCCCAGGCGTCGACGAGGCGGGTGAGCAGGGCCCGCACGGCGATGGTGGCCTCACTGGTGGACTGCATGACGGATCACTCCCCATTGGTTAGGGTGGCGTAGATGCTGCATCGGTGCAGTATCTGCATGCGTGCAGATATAAAGGTAGGAGGCGACCGGCGAAGATGGCAACACCCAGCGGCGGCGAACCGCACGTGGTCTTCCGGCAGTACCTGGACGCGGTGGGCCTCCAGGGGCTGGCGAGCGCCGAGGCGGCCGGCCTGCACACCTCGGAGTGGTACGCCCTGAGCCTCATCACCCTGGAGGGGAGCCTGTCCTCCGGCGAACTCTCCGCGCGCACCGGGCTGACCACCGGGGCGACCACCCGCCTCATCGACCGGCTCGAACGGGCCGGTTTCGCCCGTCGCGCCGCCGACCCGGCCGACCGGCGCCGGGTCATCGTGGAAGCCGTACCCGACGCACTGGACCGCATCGAAGACGCCGTCGGCCCGGCCCGCCGACGCGTCGCCGAGGTGATCGACAGCTACTCGCCCGAGCAACAAGCCCTGCTCTTCGACTACTTCGCACGCGCGGCTCCCGCGTTCCGCGCGGCCACCGAGGAGATCCGCGCCGCCACCGCACCGCGGCGCGCCAAGTCCGGTTAGTGCCGCGACCGGAAAAAGGGGGGAGTGGCGACGGCTCCCGCAAGTGGCCTTGACCCCAAGGTCACTTGAGGTCGTACGGTCGGATCCACCCGATCGGCACCCGACGACAGGAGACGCGCCATGACCCCCGCCACCCCGGTGACCCCGCCCGCCCCGGAGGCGCCCGCATCCCCCGACCGCGCGCTCGTGCTCGGCCCCGGCGGCCTGGTCGGCACGGCGTGGACGGCGGGACTGGCCGCCGGGCTGCGCCGGGCGGGCGTGGAGCTCGGCGAGGCCGACCTGATCGTCGGCACCTCGGCGGGGGCGATCGTCGGAGCGCTCCTCGCCACCGGCCAGGACCTCGACCGGCTCGCCGTACCGCTCGCTCCTGCGGGCGCTGCCGCCCCGCCGCCCGTGGTGGATCCCGCCGTGCTCGGGGCGGTGTTCGCCGTCCTCGGCGAATCCGGACTGGAGCCGGGGGAGGCCCGCCGCCGGGTCGGCCGGATCGCCCTGGCACACGGCGACGCGGAGGCGGAGGGGGCGCTGCTCGCGGCGCGGGGCGCCCTGATCGGGGCGGCCGCGTGGCCCGCGCGCCGACTGCTGATCACCGCGGTGGACGCGGGCTCGGGAGAGCCCGTGGTGTGGGACCGGACCAGCGGCGTGCCCCTGGTCCACGCGGTGGCCGCGAGCAGCTCCTTCCCCGGAGCGGCGCCGCCGGTGACCGTCTCGGGGCGGCGGTACATGGACGGCGCGCTGCGGTCGGGGGCCAACGTCGACCTCGCGGCCGGCGCCCGCACGCTGGTCGTGGTCGACCCGATGGCGCACCGCTCCCCGGGCGGGCCGTCGGCGGGACGGGCGACCGACGCGGGCGCGCGGACCGTCGTCACCATCGGCCCGGACCCCGACGCGGCGCGCGCCTTCGGCCCCGATCTGGGCGAACGGACGAAGTGGATCCCGGCATACCGCGCCGGCCTCGCCCAGGCGGCCGCCGAGGCCGACCGACTGCGCACCGCGTGGCGCCCGGCGGCGGTCGAGCGGTGACGCGGCGCAGCCCTCAGAGCCGTGTCGCGGTCCGGACGAGGTCGGCGACGGCTCGGGAGCGGCTGTGCGGCGGCCAGGCGATCACGGTGGTGACGCTCGGCGCGTCCAGCACGGGCACGGCGGCGAGGTCGCCGGGGAGTTGGTCCCGGCACGACTGCGGTGAGACCGCGCACGCCCGGCCGAGGGAGACGAGCTGCAGCAACTGCGCGTGGTCGCGGACCTGCGGGCCGGGGCCGGGCGGGTAGGTGCCGTCGGGGTCGGGCCAGCGCGGCAGCGGCAGGTCCGGCAGCCCGGTGATGTCGGCCATGCGCACATGCGCCCGGACCGTGAGCGGATGGCCGGCCGGCAACACCGCCACCTGGCCCTCCGTGCCGAGTTCCTCGGTGTGGAATCCGGCCGTCGAGTCGAACGGCCGGTGCAGCAGCGCCACGTCGGCCCGGCCCTCGCGCAGGAGCCGTGCCTGTTCGGCCGGGCCGCACAGGATGACGTCGACCGGGACCGCGCCCGGTTCGGCGGCGTACGCGTCGAGTAGTTCCGCCAGCAGCTCGCGGGACGCGCTGGCCTTCGTGACCAGGACCAGGCCGGGACGGTCGGTCGTGGCCAGGGCGGCGCGGCGCGTCCTGCGCTCGGCCGCGTCGACCGCGTCGAGGGCCGCCCGGCCCTCGACCAACAGCACCGAACCGGCCGCGGTCAGCGTGACCGAGCGGCTGGTCCGGTCCAGCAGCGCCGCCCCGAGGCGGCGTTCGAGCTGCTGGACGGCCCGTGACAGGGGCGGCTGCGCGATCCCGAGTCGCCGCGCCGCCCGCCCGAAGTGCAGCTCTTCGGCGACGGCGACGAAATACCGCAGTTCCCGGGTCTCCATGCGCTCACGCTACCCCGCATCGATACCCCGTCGGTATCGTTGTCCACCGGATCGGTCTTGGACCCCCGGCGGGGTCCGGGGGCAGCATGATCCCCATGAGCGAACGAACGATCGCGCTGATCACCGGTGCGAACAAGGGAATTGGCCAGGAGATAGCCGTGGGCCTGGGCGCCCTCGGCTGGAGCGTCGGCGTCGGCGCCCGGGACGATCGCCGCCGCGAGGCGGCGGTGGAGCGACTGCGCGCGATGGGCGTCGACGCCTTCGGTGTAGCGCTGGACGTGACCGACGACGCGAGCGTGAACGCCGCCGCGCGGCTCATCGAGGAGCGGGCGGGGCGCCTCGACGTGCTCGTCAACAACGCGGGCATCAGCGGCGAGATGCCGCAGGAGCCCAGCCGGATCGACCCCGACACCATCCGGACGGTCGTGGAGACCAACGTGATCGGCGTCGTCCGCGTCACCAACGCGATGCTGCCCCTGCTGCGCCGCTCCGCCTCGCCGCGGATCGTCAACATGTCCAGCAGCCTCGGCTCCCTCGCCCGGCAGTCGGGTGCCGTCGCCGCGCCGGGAACGGGTCCGGTGGTCGCGGCGTACGCGCCGTCCAAGACCTTCCTGAACGCCGTCACCCTGCAGTACGCCCAGGAGCTGAGCGGCACCGGCATCCTGATCAACATGGGCTGCCCCGGCTACGTCGCGACCGACCTCAACGGCTTCCACGGCGTGCGCACCCCCGAACAGGGCGCGGCGATCGCCGTCAAGCTGGCGACCCTGCCCGACGGCGGCCCGACCGGCACCTTCTTCGAGGACGCCGGTGTGGTGCCCTGGTGAGGTGAGGTGGGCGCGGGGGGCCTACACGAGCGGGGGGTTGAGGCGGGCGAAGCCCTCCTGGCGCTGGTACGGGAAGTACGGGTAGGGGGCCGTGCGGGCGCTCGCCGCGTCGAGCTTCGTCATCTGCTCGGGGGTGAGGGTCCAGCCCACGGCGCCGAGGTTCTGGCGCAGTTGCTCCTCGTCGCGGGCGCCGATGATGACGGAGGACACCGTCGGGCGCTGGAGCAGCCACCGCAGGGCGATCTGCGGTACCGCCCTGCCGGTCTCCGCGGCGATCTCGTCCAGGGCGTCGACCACGCGGTAGAGGTGCTCGTCCTCGACGGGCGGGCCGTAGTCGGCGGTGTCGTGCAGTCGGCTGCCCGCGGGCAGCGGCCGGCCCCGGCGGATCTTTCCGGTCAACCTCCCCCAGCCGAGCGGGCTCCAGACGATGCCGCCCAGTCCCTGGTCCTTCCCGAGCGGCATCAGCTCCCACTCGTAGTCGCGGCCGAGGAGGGAGTAGTAGACCTGGTGGGCGACGTAGCGCTGCCGGCCGAGCCGGTCGGCGGCGGCGAGGGACTTCATCGCCTGCCACCCGGAGAAGTTGGAGATCCCGAGGTAGCGGATCTTCCCGGCCCGCACCAGGTCGTCCAGGGTGGACAAGACCTCCTCGACCGGTGTTCCGGCGTCGAAGGCGTGCAGTTGGAAGAGGTCGATGTGGTCGGTGTCGAGGCGCCGCAGGGCGTCCTCCACGGCCCCGATCAGGCGGGAGCGGGAGGTGCCGGCGTCCTGCGGGCCGTCGCCCATGGGCAGTCCGGCCTTGGTCGAGACGAGCACCTGGTCCCGGCGGCCCTTGAGCGCGGCCCCGAGCACCTCCTCCGAGGCGCCGCCGGAGTAGACGTCGGCGGTGTCGAACATGGTGACCCCGGCGTCGATGCAGATGTCGACGAGGCGGCGCGCCTGCTCCACTCCCGTGGTGCCCCAGGCTCCGAAGAGGGGTCCCTGTCCGCCGAAGGTGCCCGCGCCGAAGCTCAGTGCCGGAACCTGAAGCCCGGACGTGCCCAGTCGCCTGTATTCCATGACGTGTCTCCCCTCGTCCACGGAGCCAACTAATGGGTCCGTGGTTCCGTTAAGATGGCGCCAGCGTAGCAAGCTGTGGCACTTAATGGAACAGGAGTCCCGTTATGGAGTCTGAGGAGTCGCTGGAGCCCGGGTCCGGGTCAGGGGCCGGTGCCGGTGCCGGGTCCGGCGGGGTCCGGCCCGGGGGGCGTACGGCGCGGGTGCGGGCGGCCGTGCTCCTGGCCGCCGGGGACGTGCTGGCCGAGCAGGGGTTCGCCCACCTGGACCTCACCGACGTCGCGCGCCGCGCGGAGGTCGGGAAGACGACCGTCTACCGCCGCTGGGGCACGGTCACCGGCCTCGTCGCCGACCTCCTGCTGGACATGGCGCAGCAGTCCGTCCCCCGGACGGAGACCGGCACCCTGCTCGGCGACCTGACGGCCAACGCCCGTCTGGTGCGGCGCACGTTGGCCGATCCCCGCCAGGGCGCCCTGTTCAAGGCGGTGATCGCGGCCGCCACCTGCGACCCCAACGCGGCCCGCGCCCTGCACGAGTTCTACGCCGTCCGCGTCGCGGAGTGGGCGCCGTGCGTCGAAGCGGCCGCCGCCCGCGGCGAGGTGCCCGAGGGCACCGACCCCCACGAGGTGATCCGCGCCGCGTCCGCCCCCCTGTACTACCGGCTGCTGACCACGTCCCTGCCCCTCGACGAGGCCGCCGCCGACCGCGCGGCGACGGCCGCGGCGGTGGCCGCCCGCGCGGGGGCGTACGTACGGCCCGCGTGACGGCCCGGTCGGCGCCGCGCGCCGCTGCCTCCGGGCGGGCGACATCATGAAGACGCGCCGCGCCCGTGCTCCCGCACGGGCGTCGACCTTGGCCGAAAACCCCGTGCCGAGGGCCGGGCGGACACGGCCACCGGCGCGCCGTCCGGCGGCCATGTGGGGGAACGCCCCGGACCCCGGTGGCCGCGCACCGCGCTGTCCTGGCCGGATCCGGCCGGGCGCCCCGGAACGCATCGCGCGAGATCCCTCGGCGCGCGTCACCCGTGGCTTACGATCTCGGCGGACATCGCCCCGGCGGCGCGGGTCCCGTCCCGTGCCCACCGCCCGCCCCGCATCCGTGGAGGTCAACCGTGTTCCGGACGGCCAGAGGAAACCGCAGTCGCCCCAGCAGCCGCCGCCTGCGGGCCGCGGCCGCAGCCACCGCGACGGGCGCGTTCCTGCTCGCCGGGTGCTCGTCCGGCGGCGACGGCCCGGGGGAGGCGGCCGGCGGGGTGCCCGTCGTCGAGAAGGGCAAGCTGACCACCTGTACGCACCTGCCCTACCCGCCGTTCCAGTTCGAGAAGGACGGCAAGGTCGTCGGCTTCGACGTGGCCCTGGTCGACCTGGTGGCGAGCCGCCTCAAGGTCGAGCAGAAGATCCTCGACACGCCCTTCGAGAACTTCAAGACCGGTGCCTTCCTCAACTCCGGCGAGTGCGACCTCGCGGCCGCCGGCATGACGATCACCGACGAGCGCAAGAAGAACGTGGACTTCTCCGTCCCCTACTTCGACGCCACCCAGGCGCTGCTCGCCACCAAGAAGAGCGGTGTCACCTCGCTCGCCGACCTCAAGGCGAAGGCGAAGAAGCTGGGGGCGCAGGCCGAGACCACCGGCGAGAGCTACGCCAAGGCCCAGGGCTTCGACCCCGTCGCCTTCGAGAGCTCGGACGCGGTGCTCAACGGACTGCGCACCGGGCAGGTCGACGCGGTCGTCATCGACTACCCCGTGGTCCAGGGCTGGCTCAAGGACCCCAAGAACGCCGCCGAGTTCACCCTGGCGCAGAACATCCCGACCGGTGAGCAGTACGGCTTCTCGGTGAAGAAGGGCAACTCCGCCCTCGTGGCCGCGATCGACAAGGCGATCACCGACGCCAAGGCCGACGGCACCTACAAGAAGATCTACGAGCAGTGGATCGGCCCGTTGCCCCAGGCCACGCAGTGACCTCGCGGCTGAGCCGCCGACAGCGCCGCCGGTTGTCGCAGGGCGTCCAGTACGCGCTGTTCGTGGCGGTGCTGGCCCTCATCGCCTCCTACGCGGACTGGGGCCGACTGCAGAACCAGTTCGCGCAGAAGGACCTGGCGCTGCGGCTCTTCCCGGAGATCATCACCACGGCGCTGCGCAACACCGTGGTGTACACCCTCTCCGGGTTCCTCCTCGGCCTGGTGCTCGGCCTGGTCATCGCCATGATGCGACTGTCGTCCGTGGCCCCGTACCGGTGGGTGGCGAGCGTCTATATCGAGCTGTTCCGCGGCCTGCCCGCACTGCTGATCTTCATCTTCGTGGGGGTGGCGGTCCCCCTCGCCTTCCCCGGCACCGAGATCCCCGGCGGTACGTACGGCAAGGTCGCCCTCGGCCTCGGGCTGGTGGCCGCCGCCTACATGGCGGAAACGATCCGCGCCGGTATCCAGGCGGTGCCCAAGGGGCAGATGGAAGCGGCCCGTTCGCTGGGTTTCTCGCAGGCCCGGGCCATGGTCTCGGTGATCATCCCGCAGGCCTTCCGGATCGTCATCCCGCCGCTCACCAACGAACTGGTCCTGCTGTTCAAGGACTCCTCGCTCGTGCTGTTCCTCGGCGTCACGCTCCAGGAACGCGAACTGACCAAGTTCGGCCGGGACCTCGCCAGCCAGACCGCAAATTCCACCCCGATCCTCGTCGCGGGCCTGTGCTACCTCCTGGTGACCGTACCGCTGAGCTTCGTGGTGCGGCGCCTGGAGGCCCGTGCGGACAAGGCCACGTGAGGACGACATGTCACAGAAGACCCGTACGGCGCCGGTGGACGCGAGCGGCCCGGACCGCCCGGAGATCGAGATCCGGGGGCTGCACAAGTCCTTCGGCGACAACCACGTCCTGCGCGGCATCGACCTGGAGGTCGCCCGGGGCGAAGTGGTGTGCGTCATCGGACCGTCCGGCTCCGGCAAGTCCACGCTGCTGCGCTGCGTGAACCTGCTGGAGGAGCCCAGCGACGGCCGGATCTTCGTCGGCGGTACGGAGGTCACCGACCCGGACGTCGACATCGACGCCGTCCGCCGCCGCATCGGCATGGTCTTCCAGCAGTTCAACCTCTTCCCGCACGTGAACGTGACCGAGAACCTCACGCTGCCCCAGCGCCGGGTCCTGCGCACCGACCGGGCCCGGGCGGAGGCCGTCGCCCGCGAGAACCTCCGACGCGTCGGTCTCGCCGACAAGTCCGCTGCCTATCCGGCCCAGTTGTCGGGCGGTCAACAGCAGCGCGTGGCGATCGCGCGGGCGCTGTCGATGGGCCCCCAGGTCATGCTCTTCGACGAACCGACCTCGGCGCTCGACCCCGAACTCGTCGGTGAAGTGCTTTCGGTGATGCGGGTGTTGGCGGGCGAGGGGATGACCATGATGGTCGTCACCCACGAGATGAGCTTCGCCCGCGAGGTCGCGGACCGGGTCGTCTTCATGGACGGCGGCGTCATCGTCGAACAGGGCCCGGCGGCCCAGGTGGTGGGCGCCCCGGCGCACGAGCGGACCAGGAACTTCCTCAACCGCGTGCTCGACCCCGCGGCGGTCGCACCCCCGAACCCGGCCCCCTCCGACGACGGTCACTAGGGGGTGTCTGACGGATGTCCGTGGCGTCGCGGCGCCCGGCACGCACTCTCGCCGCACCGACCGAAAACCCGAGTACGTCCAGTACACGGGCTTCCGGTCGGCACGCCGAGAGCAC
>NZ_JBHWLC010000043.1:0-74732 GCF_042730635.1 Streptomyces sp. NPDC059917 | reverse complement strand
ATCGGTGATCGGTGGCCGGGTGGCACTCAAGCTCGACCCCGACCTGCTGGGACGGCTCGCGCAGCACCTGGACGTCGTCCTCGTGTCCGCCACCAACGGCAAGACCACCACGACCCGGCTGATCGCCGAGGCACTGCGGGCCAGCGGCCCGGTGGTCTCCAACGCCCCCGGCGCCGCGCGCGTTCCGGCCGGGATCAGCCGATGTGGTACGAGTCCCCGTAGACCTTCCAGTCCAGCGGGGTGTTCAGGGCGAGGTTGCCCTTCTTGAGCCAGACCCGCTGGGCGGTGTCGACGCGGCTCGTGTCGCTGTGCGCCTCCTCCTGCTTCATCGCCCAGACGCGGGCGTCGAGGAAGGCGTTCAGCCAGGTGGTCTCGTTGCCGCCCTGCGCCGGGGGCTTGGCCTTGGACAGGGCGCGCTTGCGGATGTTGCGGAAGCTGGTGGAGTCGGTGCCGTCGCCGTGCATCACGATGGCGTCGTAGTACGCGAACTGGCCGAGCGCGCCGACCCCGTCGGCCTTGCCCTGGTTCACGGCCGGGTTGAAGTACACCCGGTCCCGCTCGTGGTCCTGGGCCTGCTTGAAGGCGGAGTCGCCCGCGGCCTTGGCCCAGTCCTTGGTGAAGTTCGGGTCGAGGCCCTTGTGCGAGGGGGTGCCGTTGACCTTGCGCAGGGCGGGGAGGTACTTGGCGAGGACGTTGTCCGGCTTGACGCTCGTGTAGTACTCGACGAGGTCGAGCATGTCGCCGGTGCCGGAACAGAAGCCGATGATCCCGGCGGTGTAGCCGCGGTCGTCGTCTATGTCCTCGATGTACTTGTACTGCGCCTTCCAGTCCAGCGAGGAGTTCTCCGCGCTGGACACGATCTGCATGGCGACGTCCTTCTTCGCCGGGTCGTCCAGGCCGGTCGCCTTGGCGCCGAACGCGGCTGCCGAGAGGGGGGCGGCGGCCGCGGGGGAGGTGGCGGGCGTGGCGTGGGCCGCGACCGGGACGGCGAGGACGGCCGCGCCGAGGAGGGCCCCGACGGCCAGCCTCGTGCGACGCGCGTTAATGGTGCGGAAATGAGGGGTGAACACGACGCCTCCAGGGGGGAGTTGGTGCGCTCCGCTTATGTTAGGAAACTTACCTATCATATAAACGGGCGCGTCGAACACCCCTCCGGCACGGTGTGACGGTGGGTCAACGGGGCTTACTGGAACGACTCCTACCGCGGCGATGCCTACCGCAGGGGCGCCTGCTGGAGCGGTACGGGCCGCTGCGCGGCGGCGGGCGCCGGCTCGGGATCGAGCCGCAGCGGCGGCGGCGGGCCCTGCGGCAGAGCCAGGCTCACGACGCCGCACGGCACGGCCCCGGTCGCGTACGGCAGCCGCAGGCGGCCCTCGCGCGACCACAGCCCGGTGCCGACCCATCCGGTGGGCGCCCCGAGCCGGAAGACGTACCGGTCCGCCGGGCGCCACAGCGCGATCCCGGCGGCGCCCGCGGCGGCCCCCGGGCCCGGCTCGTCGATCCGCAGCGCCACCGCACAGCTCTCCGGCATCAGCATCTGCCCGGGCTGCACCGCGAACGGCACCGCCGTCGCCCCCTCGGCCCGCAGGCACTCCGGGAAGCGCACCGGCCGCGAACTGCCCAGCACCCCCCAGCCCAACCGGGCCCCCTCGCCCGGCGACGGCGCGTCCGAGCGGATCAGCAGCAGCCCGCTGTCCGGGTCGGCCAGCAGCAGGTGGTCGTCGCTGGCCTCGGTGATCTGGAGCAGCGGCGAGACCTCGCCGCCCCGCCCCAGGTCCACCACGACGGCCTTGGTGCGCCCGTCCCGCTCCCGGTCCAGGGCCAGCAACCGCCCCTCCCGGTCCAGCCAGACGCCCCCCGAGCAGTTCCCGGGCACCTCGGCGACCCACTCGGGCCCGAAGCTGCCGCCGGCCACCTGCCACACCGTCGTGGAGCGCTCGCCGACGGCCAGGGCGTAGGCGCTGCGCCCGTCCGGCGCGGGCGGCAGCAGGGTCAGGCGCCCGCACTCCAGGGCGCCCAGCGGCAGTTGCCCGGTGCGCGGACCGGTGTGCGGGCCGCCGTGCGTGCCGGTGGGGTAGAGCAGGGAGAACGCGTGGTGCCCGGCGACCCGGCGGTGGATCAGCACCCGCCCGTCGGCCAGCGGGAGGACCTCGCTGTCGGCCTCCTCGGGCTGCTCCAGCGGGAGCGGGACGGCGTACGGCTCGGGCCCGTCCAGGGTCCACCGCTCGGGGTAGCGGGCCTGCCCCTCGCCGGCCAGTCGGGCGGCGTACGACCCGTCCGCCGCGACGACGAACGCCGGGCGCGGGGGCCCGGCGGGCCTGGTCGGCACGGCCGGTGCGGCGTCCCCCTCCTTGGCCGTCGGCCCGTCGTCCGCCGGTCCTTCGGGCACCGCGGCGGCCCCGGCCGCGCCCTCGGTGGCGGCCTCCGCCGCGGCTCGTGTCACCGGCTCCTCAACAGCACAGGCAGTCATCTGTGCGTCACCTCCGGTGAGGAAGCTAGTTTTCGTACTCCCTGCCGAGCGGTACGACCCAGCCCGCTTCACACGTACGGGTGGCCGCCCGGCGGTTCGGCTGTGGTGGGGGAGACGATTGTGCTGAGCGATATCGGGGCGTTTAGGGTTAGGTATACCTAACCGGGGCCCTCGCCCCGTCTCCGCCCCCACCCCCAGGAGTTGTGACATGTCCTTCCGACGCCGCGGCGCGGCCGCCGTCGCCCTCGCCACCGCAGCCACGCTCGTCCTCACCGCCTGCGGCGGCCAGGACGACAAGGCGGGCAAGGACGCCCCGGCCTCGGGCGGCGACAAGAAGGCCGTCGCGCAGGGGGGCAAGGACTTCTCCGACGCCGCGAAGAAGACCGCGGCCTTCGGGACCACCGCCGCGGCCGGACAGTTCCCGCGCACCATCAACCACGCGATGGGCGCCACCGAACTCAAGGCCGCCCCCCAGCGGGTCGTGGTCCTGGACGTCGGCGAACTCGACAACGTCGTCTCGCTCGGCCTCCAGCCCGTCGGCTACGCGCCCACCGAGGGCGACGAGGGCATCCCCGGCTACCTCAAGAACGACGCGGGCACCCCCAAGTCGGTGGGCACCATCAACAGCCTCAACCTGGAGGCGATCAACGCCCTCAAGCCCGACCTGATCCTCGGCAGCCAGCTGCGCTCCGCCGACAAGTACGCGGCCCTGTCGAAGATCGCCCCGACCGTCTTCTCCATCCGCCCGGGCTTCCCGTGGAAGGAGAACTACCTCCTGAACGCGGCCGCGCTGGACAAGACCGCCGAGGCCAAGGCCAAGCTCGACGCCTACCAGGCCAAGGCGAAGAAGCTCGGCGACGACCTCGGCGAGCACAAGCCGACCGTCACCATGCTGCGCTACATGCCGGGCAAGACCCGCCTGTACGCCGGGGCCTCCTTCATCGGCACGATCCTCAAGGACACCGGCATCCCGCGCCCGAAGAACCAGCAGGTCGAGGAGCTGGCCGTGGAGGTCAGCCCCGAGCGCATGGACGAGGCCGCCGCCGACTGGATCTTCACCGGCGTCTACGGCGCCAAGGACAAGACCAAGCGGGACTCCGCCGAGGACAACCCGCTCTGGAAGAACCTGGACGCGGTCAAGAAGGGCCAGGCCAAGGACGTACCGGACGAGACCTGGTACCTCGGTCTCGGCGTGACCGCCGCCGACAAGGTCCTCGACGACCTGCGGACCTTCCTCGGCAAGTAACACCCGCCGCCCCGGGGCACCCCCCGCTGGTCGGCGGGGGGTGCGCCACGGACGGTAGCCTTGGCCCGTGCCCCGTCTCTCTGAAGTCATCGCCGCGCTGGACGCTCTCTGGCCCCCCTCGCAGGCCGAGCAGTGGGACGCCGTCGGAACCGTCTGCGGCGACCCCGACGCCGAGGTCTCCCGGGTCCTGTTCGCGGTCGACCCGGTGCAGGACATCGTCGACGAGGCGGTGAAGCTGGGCGCCGACCTGATCGTCACCCACCACCCGCTCTACCTGCGCGGCACCACCACCGTCGAGGCGGGCACCTTCAAGGGCCGCGTCGTGCACACGCTGATCAAGAACGACATCGCGCTGCACGTCGCCCACACCAACGCCGACAGCGCCGACCCCGGGGTCTCCGACGCCCTCGCGGGCGCGCTGGACCTGCGCGTCACCGGGCCGCTCGTGCCCGACCCCACCGACCCCGAGGGCCGCCGCGGCCTGGGCCGGATCTGCGCGCTCGACCACCCCGAGACCCTGCGCGAGTTCGCCGCGCGGGCCGCCGCCCGGCTCCCGCACACCGCGCAGGGCATCCGCGCCGCCGGCGACCCGGACGCGCTGATCCGCACCGTGGCCGTCAGCGGCGGCTCCGGCGACAGCCTCTTCGACCAGGTGCGGGCGGCCGGCGTGGACGCCTTCCTCACCGCCGACCTGCGCCACCACCCGGTGTCCGAGGCGCGCGAGCGGTCCCCGCTCGCCCTCGTCGACGCCGCCCACTGGGCCACCGAGTGGCCCTGGTGCGAGCAGGCCGCAGCGCAGCTCGACGCGATCTCCGAGCGCCACGGCTGGGGTCTGCGTACCCACGTCTCGCGCACGGTCACCGACCCCTGGACGGCGCACGCGCCGTCCGTTTCCGCCCCTTCTCTCCCTGGAGCCCCCAACTGAACGCCGAGCCCGCCGACCAGATCCGACTTCTCGACGTCCAGGCCCTGGACGTGCGGCTGTCCCAGCTCGACCACAAGCGCACCTCGCTGCCCGAGCACCTGGAGCTGGAGTCCCTGACCAGCGACCTGACACAGCAGCGCGACCTCCTCGTCGCCGCGCAGACGCAGGAGAGCGACGCCGCCCGCGAGCAGGTCAAGGCCGAGCAGGACGTGGACCAGGTCCGCACCCGCGCGGTGCGCGACCAGGCCCGCCTGGACTCCGGCGTGGGCGTCTCCGCCCGTGACCTGGCGAACCTGCAGAGCGAGCTGGTCTCCCTCGCCAAGCGCCAGGGCGACCTGGAGGACGTCGTCCTCGACGTCATGGAGCGCCGCGAGGCCGCCGCCGAGCGCGTCGCCGGCCTGACCGGGCGCGTCACCGAACTCCAGGGCAAGGCCGACGACGCCACCGTGCGCCGCGACGCCGCCCTCGCCGCCTTCGACGCGGACACCGCGAAGGTCGCCAAGGACCGCGAGCTGATCGTCGCCTCGATCCCGGCGCCGCTCATCGCCCTGTACGAGAAGATCCGGGCCAAGCAGAACGGCGTCGGCGCGGCCAAGCTGTACCAGCGCCGCTGCGAGGGCTGCCGCCTGGAGCTCGACATGGCCGAGGTCAACGAGATCAAGAGCGCGGCCCGCGACGAGGTCGTCCGGCACGAGAACTGCGGCCGCATCCTGGTCCGTACGGCGGACTCGGGCATCTGATGCCGCGCGTGGTCGTCGAGGCGGACGGCGGCTCCCGGGGCAACCCGGGGCCCGCCGGCTACGGCGCGGTGGTCCTCGACCCGACGACGGGGGAGACCCTCGCCGAGCGGGCCGAGTTCATCGGCGTCGCCACCAACAACGTGGCCGAGTACAAGGGCCTGGTGGCGGGCCTCACGGCGGTCCGCGAGCTGTTCCCCGACGCCACGGTGCTGGTGCGGATGGACTCCAAGCTCGTCGTCGAGCAGATGTCCGGCCGCTGGAAGATCAAGCACCCGGACATGAAGCCGCTGGCGGCCGAGGCGGCGCGGATCCTGCCGCGCGCCCAGGTCACCTACGAGTGGATCCCGCGCGAGCGGAACAAGCACGCCGACCGGCTCGCCAACGAGGCGATGGACGCGGGCAAGCGGGGCCGCCAGTGGGAGCCGTCCGCCTCCTCGGCCGCCCTCGACCGCGGCGCGGCCCGGGCGCTGGCCACCCCGCCGCCGTCGGGTCCGCCCGGTGACGCCGCGGCGGGCCTCGCCGCGGCCCGCGCCGCGCTCGCGGGGACCCGTATCGCCCCCGTCGCGCTGCCCGCCGAGGCGGACACCCTGTTCGCGCAGGCGCCCGCCCCGGAACCGCAGGCCGCGCGGGAGCAGGCTCCGGCCGCGAGCACGCCCGGCTGGGGGGCGCCCGACCTCGGGACGCCCGCCACCTTCGTGCTGCTGCGGCACGGCGAGACCGCCCTCACCCCGCAGAAGCGCTTCTCCGGGAGCGGCGGCAGCGACCCCGAGCTCTCCGCGGCCGGGCGCCGCCAGGCCGAGGCCGTGGCCGCCGCACTCGCCGCCCGCGGCACCGTGCAGGCGATCGTCAGCTCCCCGCTGCGTCGCTGCCGCGAGACCGCGCAGGCCGTCGCCGACCGGCTCGCCCTGCCCGTCACGGTCGAAGAAGGGCTGCGCGAGACGGACTTCGGCGCCTGGGAGGGCCTCACCTTCGGCGAGGTGCGGGAGCGCTACCCGGACGACCTCGACGCCTGGCTCAAGTCCGCGAAGGCGGCCCCCACCGGCGGCGGCGAGAGCTTCGCCGCCGTCACCCGCCGGGTCGCCGCCACCCGCGACCGGCTGCTGGCCGCGCACGCGGGCCGCACGGCCCTGCTGGTCACGCACGTGACCCCGGTCAAGACCCTGGTCCGGCTCGCGCTGGGGGCCCCGCCGGAATCCCTGTTCCGGATGGAACTGTCCGCGGCCTCGCTCTCGGCGGTCGCCTACTACGCCGACGGCAACGCCTCGCTGCGGCTGCTGAACGACACCTCGCACCTGCGGTAGGTGCGCGACCCCGGGTACGAGACCCGCAAACGGCTCCGGCCCGCACTCTTCAGTGCGGGCCGGAGCCGTTCTTCGTCAGGCGCGCAGACCGACACAGGCTGTACGCCGGGTTCTGTCGCCCGGTGATCTCGCGATCGCCGGGGAGACGGCCATCCATCTAGGACCGGCGTTGCCGCCGGTCTCGTGCGGTCTACCCGCGGACTCGGGCGGGCAGCCCTCGAACGTCCGCGCAGAGCCGTCCGGAGACGACTCCTCTTGACCTTGCTCCGGGTGGGGTTTACCTAGCCGCCTGAGTCACCTCAGGCGCTGGTGGTCTCTTACACCACCGTTTCACCCTTACCCGGGACCGGAGTCCCGGGCGGTCTGTTTTCTGTGGCACTGTCCCGCGGGTCACCCCGGGTGGCCGTTAGCCACCACCCTGCCCTGTGGAGCCCGGACGTTCCTCGGCGGGATCCGAAGACCCCGACGCGGCCGCCCGCCTGTGTCGTTCTGCGCTGCGCCCATGCTACCCGGCCGCCGGGGCCGGACTAGGCCACCGTGAACAGGACGCCCGTCGCGCCCGAGGGGTCCGCCGAGGTCAGCGTGACCCGGATCCGCGACCCCAGCGGGAGCGGGGCCGCGGCGGACTCGACCCGGCCCACCACCGCCGGTTCCTCCAGGTGGACCGTGCCCACCTTCGGCTCGTGGTCCTTGACGTCGATCACCGTGGCCTCGAAGGTCTCGCCCACGTGGTCCTTGAGCAGCGCCGCCTCCACCAGGTCCACCGAACCCCGCTCCACCGCGTTGGCCAGCCGGGTGCCGTCCGCCATCTCCTTCGGCAGGGCCGCCAGCGCCTCCACCGCCCACGCGGGCGCAGCCGTGCCCGCCACCGCGGCCAGGCACAGCTCGCCGCTGTAGCGGTCGACGAGCCGCCGCAGCGGGGCCGTGCAGTGCGCGTACGGCGCCGCGACCGCCGCGTGCAGCGCCGGGGAGGGGACCTCGCCGCCGGTGAAGGCGGTGTACCCGGCCCCGCGCAGCAGGGCCGTGCACTCCTGGAGGAACGCCGCGTGCGCCGGGCGGTGCGGGTCCAGGGAACGGACCAGCTGCGCGTACGGCACGTGGTGCGGCCAGTCGATGCGCAGCGCCCGCGCGGTGCGGCGCAGCCGGCCGACCGCGCCGTCGGGGGCCGAGGGCAGGGTGCGCAGGATGCCGGTGCCCGCCGCGAGCATCAGGTCCGCGGCCGCCATGCCCGTCATCAGGGAGATCTGGGCGTTCCAGCCGTCCGCGGGCAGCGGGGCCCGGTAGGCCAGCGTGTAGCGGCCGTCGCGCTCGACGACCTCCTGCTCGGGCACGTTCAGCGAGATCCCGCCGCGCTCGGTCTCCAGCGCCTCGCGCAGCGTCCCGATGTCCCGCAGCAGGGCCAGGGGCTCCTCGGCGGTGCCGGCGTCGATGGCCCGCTGGACGCCCTCGTAGTCCAGCTTGGCCCGGCTCCGTACGAGCGCGCGGCGGACGTCGGTGCCCACCACCCGGCCGTCCGCGTCCAGGTCGAGCCGCCACAGCAGGGCCGGGCGGTCCTGGTCCGGCAGCAGGCTGGCCGCGCCCTCCGAGAGCACCGGCGGATGCAGCGGGACCTTCCCGTCGGGGAAGTACAGGGTCGTCACGCGGCGGTGCGCCTCGGCGTCCAGGGCGCCGTCCGGGGTGACGAAGGCGGCCACGTCCGCGATGGCGTAGTGCACCCGGAAGCCGCCGCCCGGGCGCCGGGCCAGGTGCATCGCCTGGTCCAGGTCGACGGAGGTCGGCGGGTCGATGGTGAACAGCGGGATCCCGGTGGCGTCCAGCTCGGGCAGCCGGGGCGCCCGGGCGGCCTCCTCGGCCTCGGCCCGTACGGCCGGGGGAAAGTCCTGGGGCACGCCCAGCCGTGTCCGCAGGTCGCGCAGCGCGGCCGACAGCGCGGCCCCGTCGGCGCCGGTGATGTGCAGGTGACGGCGTGGCATGGACCGAGCCTATGGCCGGTGCGGCGGGGCGGCGCGGCGAGCCGACTACTGTGGCGGTGGGGCCGCACCCCTGCTCGTACCGCATCGAAGGAGAACCACCGTGCTCGTGCTGCTGCCGCCGTCCGAAGGAAAGGCCGCCGGCGGCTCCGGCGCGCCCCTGAAGGCGGAGGAACTCTCCCTGCCGGGGCTGGCCGCCGCCCGAGCGGCGGTGCTGGAGGAACTGGTCGAGCTGTGCGCGGCCGACGAGGACAAGGCGCGCGAGGTGCTCGGGCTCAGCGAGGGGCTGCGCGGGGAGGTCGCGAAGAACGCGGGCCTGCGCGGGGCCGTCGCGCGACCGGCCGGGGAGATCTACACCGGGGTGCTCTACGACGCCCTCGGGCTGGCCGATCTGACGCCGGGGGCGCGGGAGCTGGCGGACCGCTCGCTGCTGGTCTTCTCCGGGCTGTGGGGCGCGGTCCGGGTGACGGACCGGATCCCCTCCTACCGCTGCTCGATGGGCGTCAAGCTGCCGGGGCTGGGGGCGCTGGGGGCGTACTGGCGCACCCCGATGGCGTCGGTGATGCCGGAGGCGGCGGGGGACGGGCTGGTCCTGGACCTGCGGTCGGCGGCGTACGGGGCGGCGTGGAAGCCGAAGGGGGAGGTGGCGGGGCGGACGGCGACGGTGCGGGTGCTGCACTCGCAGGTGGTGGACGGGGTGGAGAAGCGGTCCGTGGTGAGCCACTTCAACAAGGCCACCAAGGGGCGGCTGGTCCGTGACCTGCTGCTGGCTTCGGCGGTGCCGGTGGGGCCGGGCGAGCTCGTCACGGCCCTGCGGGACCTCGGCTTCACGGTGGAGGCAGAGCCGCCCGCGAAGCCGGGCCGCCCTTGGTCCCTCGACGTGATCGTCACCCAGATCCACTGACCCCCCGCGCCTCAATCGCCGGCGGGGCTGGGCATGTCAGCCCGTCCGGCGTTTGAGGACCGGGTCCGGGCGGAGCCCGGGAGGCGGTGGGGCGGGCGAAGGACTTCGGGTGCGGGCCGACCGCCGGGGCTCCGCCCCGGACCCCGCGCCTCAAACGCCGGCGAGGCTGGATGGGCGGGGCCGGATCGGTCCGGCGATTTCAGCGCGTCCGGCGTTTGAGGACCGGGCCCGGGTGGGGTCAGCGGCCCAGGGGCCAGGCTACGGCTTGGGGGGTGTGGGGGGTGGTGCCCGCGTACTGGGCGCAGGCGTCGGTCAGGGTCTCCAGGAGGGTGAGCGGGTCCGGGAGCCCGTGCTCCATGCCGCGGATCCAGCTGACCGCGAGGTCACCGGGGAGGACGGCCGGGGGGACGAGGACGTAGCTGCCGCGGCAGTGCCACCGCAGCCCGGGGTGCTCGTCCATGGTCTCGGGATGGCAGTCCAGCTCGCACGGCCACCACTCGTCCTCGTCCTCCGGCGTACCCCGCGTCGCGGTGAAGAAGAGCATCCGCGCGTGGTCGCCCGTACCGCCGGACTCGGCGACCGGCCCCACCTCGACACCGGCGGCCAACAGCCGCTCCAGCGCGCTGAGCCCGGCCTCCAGCGGGACGTCCAGGACGTCGTGGACCATGCCGGTCGCGGTGATGAAGTTCGCCTCGGGCTGGTTGCGGGCCCACCGCTCGACCTGCGCGCGGTCGGTGGTCGACTGCGTCTGCCAGGCGAAGGAGATCGGGTGCCGCGCGGGCGTGGGACAGCCGATGCGGTCGCACGAACATCGGTAGCCGGCGGGATGTGCGGCGGGGGACAGCGGCAGGCCCGCGGCGGCGACGGCCAGGAGCAGCGCTTCACGCTCGCGCCCCGAGTCCTCGGCAGCCGGTTTGGACCGGCGGCGCAGCCATTGGGAAATCCTGCTCTGCGGACCGCGCGTGACGCGGTCGGACCCTGACCCCATCTATCCCCTCACCTCACCGTTACCCCGGCAGATCCCACCATGGTCCCACCATCCTGCGCCCCGGGTGACCGCTCTCCCCAACCGGGGGCCTCCGGGCAGGGGGCGCGGATCCGTCAAGTACCCCTACAGAACCGCATATTTCAGCCAAGGTTTCTCGGCCGTTCGCGCCCAGGTCCCCGTCGGTGACTTTCGCCACCACGCCGTCGCGGCCAGAAACCACCCCATCGGTTCACTGCGCCGCCGCGCCGGAGGAGAGACGATTCTCTTCACACCCGGCCCACGTCCGTCGTGAGGAGCTTTCTTTGCGCAGAGACGCCACACCCCGGCGTTACCTGATGTGCCCACCCGCGCACTTCAAGGTCACGTATTCGATCAACCCGTGGATGGATCCCACGAAACCGGTCGACCTGCCCCTCGCCCTCGCCCAATGGGAAGACCTGAGGGACCGTTACCGCTCCCTCGGCCACACCGTCGAGACGCTCGCGCCGCAACCCGGCCTGCCCGACATGGTCTTCGCGGCGAACGGCGCGACCGTCATCGACGGCCGCGTCCTCGGGGCCCGCTTCGCGTACCCGGAGCGCGCCGCCGAGGCCGAGGCCCACTTGGACTGGTTCCGGGGGAACGGTTTCACGGAGGTGCACGAGCCGTCCCACATCAACGAGGGCGAGGGGGACTTCGCGGTCACCCGCTCCTACGTCCTGGCGGGCCGGGGCTTCCGCTCCAGTCCGCTCTCCCACGACGAGGCCCAGGAGTTCTTCGGCCGCCCGGTGATCGGCCTCGACCTGGTCGACCCGCGCTACTACCACCTGGACACCGCGCTCAGCGTCCTGGACGGCGACGAGGTCATGTACTACCCGGAGGCCTTCTCGCCGGGCAGCCGCTCGGTCCTGCGCCGCCTCTTCCCCGACGCCCTGCTCGCGTCCGGGCAGGACGCGGCGGCCCTCGGGCTCAACGCGGTCTCCGACGGCCGCCACGTCCTGCTCCCGCAGGCGGCGGCGGGCCTGGTGGCCCCGCTGCGCGCGCGGGGCTTCGAACCGGTCCCGATGGACCTGACCGAACTGCTCAAGGGCGGCGGCAGCGTGAAGTGCTGCACCCAGGAGCTGCGCCCGGCGCAGGGGGAGGTGGCGGGCTAGCCGGGGGCTAGTCCGTGGGGACCGGCGGCCATTCCTGGCCCCAGTCGGCGTCCCGCGCCGCCTTGTACAGGTCACCGTGGCGCTTGGTCACGGTGGCCCGGGACAGGCCCGGCGCGTCACCGGCCGCCGGTCCGCACAGGTCCAGCAGGACGAGGCCCTTGCGGATCTGCGGCCTGCGGGTGATCCGCGAGGCGGCGGGGGCGACCGGCTCGCGCGTCGCGGCGACGTAGCTGAACTTCTCGTCCTCGTAGGCGAGCGAACCGCCCTTGACCTGTCGGTGCAGGGAGGAGCGGCTGACCCGGGCCGAGAAGTGGCACCAGTCCTCGCCGACCGCGATCGGGCAGGTGCCGTCGTGCGGGCAGGGCGCGGCGATCCGCAGCCCGGCCGCGATCAGCAGGTCGCGGGCCTCCCGTACGCGCAGGTACCCGTCGGGCGTGCCCGGCTCGATGACCACCACGGTCCGCGCCGCCCGGGCCGCCTCTGCGACGACGGCGCCGCGCGCCTCGGGGGTCAGCTCGCCCAGTACGTACGACACGGTCACCAGGTCGGCCGCGGGCAGCTCCAGCCCCGCGCCGATCACCGCGCGCCGCCACTCGGCGGCGCGCAGCACCTCGGAGGAGGAGGCGAGGGCCAGCTCCCGGCCCAGGGTCAGCGCGGGCTCGGCCCAGTCGAGGACGGTGGTCCGCCGAGGCCCTTCCCAGGTGGCGTCCACGGCCCAGGTCGCCGCCCCCGTACCGCCGCCGACGTCCACGTGCGAGGCGGGCGCCCAGTCCGGGGCCGCGACCGCGAGGGCGTCCAGGGCGGCCCGTACCGCCTCGAAGGTCGCGGGCATCCGGTACGCCGCGTACGCCGCGACGTCGGAGCGGTCGCGCAGGACCGGGGCGTTCGTCGGGGTCTGGCCGCGGTAATTGGCGATCAGCCGCTCGACCGCGGCCGCGGCCTGCTTCGGCGGGAGTCCGTCGAGCAGCCCGCCGAGCGCGGCGCGGAGGGTGTCGGCGGAAGTGGGTACAGAGGGGTTCACCCGCTGAGTTTACGGCGCCGACGGGGCCAGGGGTTCCCGCGCCCGCCAGGGGCGGCACATGCCCAGGAAGCAGGCGACCGACAGCAGCGAGCACACCAGCTGGACGACGGCCATCGGCACCGCCGTGTGCTCGCCGGCGATCCCGACCAGCGGCGAGGCGATCGCGCCGACGAGGAAGGAGGAGGTGCCCAGCAGGGCGGAGGCGGAGCCCGCGGCGTGCGGGGTGCGCATCAGGGCCTGCGCGTTGGTGTTGGGCAGCAGCAGGCCCATCGCGGACATGAGGACGAAGAGGGCGGCGGCGACCGGGAGGAGCCCGGCCTTGCCGAAGACCCCGCTGGACATCACCAGCAGCGCCACGGAGGCGGCCGTGATGATCGCCAGGCCCACGGCGAGCGCCTTGTCCAGGCTGACCCGGCCCACGAGCAGCTTGCCGTTGATCTGGCCGACGATGATCAGGCCGACGGAGTTGAGGCCGAAGAGCAGGCTGAACTCCTGCGCGGAGGCGCCGTAGATCTCCTGGATCACGAAGGGCGAGGCGGAGATGTAGGAGAAGAGGACGGCGAAGGCGAAGCCGCCCGCCAGGGTGTAGCCCGCGAAGACCCGGTCGGCGAGCAGCCCGCGCATGGTGGACAGGGCCGCGCCGACGCCGCCGGTCTGGCGGCGCTCCGGCGGCAGGGTCTCGCCGAGGCCGCGCCAGACCAGGGCGGTGAGCACGACGCCGACGCCGGTCAGGACGAGGAAGACCCCGCGCCAGTCGGCGAAGCGCAGCACCTGGCCGCCGACGAGCGGCGCGACGATGGGGGCGGCGCCGGATATGAGCATCAGGGTGGAGAAGAACTTGGCCATCTCGACGCCGTCGTACAGGTCGCGCACGGCGGCCCGCGCGATCACGATCGCGGCCGCTCCGGCGAGGCCCTGGACGAGGCGGAAGCCGATGAGCAGCTCGACGGTGGGGGCGAAGGCGCAGACGGCGGTGGCCAGGACGTAGACGACCATGCCGGTCAGCAGCGGGGTGCGGCGCCCCCACTTGTCGCTCATCGGCCCGATGACCAGCTGGCCGAGGGCCATGCCGATGAGGCAGGCGGTCAGGGTGAGCTGGACGGTGGCGGCCGGGCTGCTGAGGGAGTTCGTGACGGCGGGCAGGGCCGGCAGGTACATGTCCATGGACAGCGGCGGGAGGGCGGTGAGCCCGCCGAGTATGAAGGTGACGAGCAGCCCGGTCCGGCGGGCGGCCGCGGCGGTCGCGGTCGCGGGTTCCGCGGCGCCGCTGGTGGGCGTGGGGGCCGTCGCGGGACCTCTCTCCGTCATGCGAAACTCCGTCTTCTCATCGCTCTGCTTATCGCTTCTTCACACGTTTGTCCGACCCATGCTCTCAGCTATCGGAACGGCCGGGGACCGGAGCGCGGGCTGACGTACCCTGCGGCCTCATGAACGCAAGCACGAAGAAGATCGCGGTGGTGACCGGCGCCGGATCGGGCATCGGACGTACGGTCGCCCTCGCCCTGGCGGGTGCGGGCTGGAGCCTGGCCCTGGCGGGCCGCCGGCCCGGTCCGCTGGCCGAGACGGCCGAGGCGGCGGGATCCGGCGCGGGGGCGGGGGCGGAGGTCCTGTGCCTGCCCACCGACGTGAGCGACCCGGCCGCCGTGGACGCGCTGTACGCGGCCGTGGCCGAGCGGTACGGGCGCCTGGACCTGCTCTTCAACAACGCGGGCACCTTCGGGCCGGGCGGGGTCGCGCTGGAGGACATCACCTACGAGGCGTGGAAGCAGGCCGTCGACGTCAACCTGACCGGGGCCTTCCTCTGCGCGCAGGGTGCCTTCCGGCTGATGAAGGCGCAGGACCCGCAGGGCGGCCGGATCATCAACAACGGCTCCATCTCCGCGCACGTACCGCGCCCGAACTCCATCGCCTACACGGCGACCAAGCACGCGATGACGGGCCTGACGAAGTCGCTGTCGTTGGACGGGCGGCCGTACCGGATCGCCTGCGGGCAGATCGACATCGGCAACGCGGCCACGGAGATGACGGAACGGATGCGGACCGGGATCCTGCAGGCCGACGGGCGGCTCGCGGTCGAGCCGGTGATGGACGCGGGGGATGTGGCGGCGACCGTCCTGCACATGGCCGAGCTGCCGCTCGGGGCCAACGTCCAGTTCGCGACGGTCATGGCGACGGCGATGCCGTACATCGGCCGCGGCTGACCGCGCCTCAAACGCCGGGCGGGCTGGAGGTGGCGGGCCCTCAAACGCCGGGCGGGCTGGATGTGGCCTGGTGGGAATGGGGAGGGGGAAGGGGAGGTTGAGGCGGTCATGACTGTAGAGATCCTTCGGTACACCGCCTTTTCCGCCGAGCCCGGTGGGGGGAATCCCGCCGGGGTCGTGCTCGACGCGGGCGGGCTCGACGACGCCCGGATGCTGGGGATCGCCGCGGAGTTGGGGTACAGCGAGACCGCCTTCCTCACGGCCCCGCCCGAGGACCTCGCCGCCCCGGCCGGACGCGGCTTCACCGTGCGGTACTTCAGCCCCAAGGCCGAGGTGCCCTTCTGCGGCCACGCCACCGTCGCCACCGCCGTGGCCCTGGCCGAGCGCACCGGCCCCGGCGAGCTGGTCTTCGCGACCCGCGCCGGGACCGTCCCCGTGTCGGTGACGAAGGACCCCGACGGCACCCTGCGCGCCACCCTGACCAGCGTCGAGCCGCACCTGGAGGAGATCGGCGCGGCCGACCTCGCCGAGGCGCTGGCCGCCCTGGACTGGCCCGCCGCCGACCTCGACCCGGCCTTCCCGCCGAAGATCGCCTACGCCGGGGCCCGGCACCTGGTGCTCGGCGCCGCCACCCGCGAGCGGCTCGCGGACCTCTCCTACGACTTCGCCCGCCTGGAGGCGCTGATGCGCCGCCTGGACCTCACCACGGTCCAGCTGGTGCACCGCACCGCGCCCGACGCCTTCGACGTCCGCAACCCCTTCCCCGTCGGCGGGGTGGTCGAGGACCCGGCCACCGGAGCCGCCGCGGCCGCCTTCGGGGCGTACGCGCGCGAGCTGGGCCTGGTGCCCGCCGACGTCTCCCTGACCCTGCACCAGGGCACGGACATGGGCCGCCCCGGCGTGCTCACCGTCGAGCTGCGCGCGGGCGACCCCCGGGTGCGCGTCGGCGGCGCGGGAGCGCGGATCCGATGAGCGGGGCGCGGTCGCGGGTGCTCGCGTACGACGAGGCCGCCGTGCCCGCGGAACTGGCCGCGCAGGTCGAGGCCCTGGAGGCGCGGGCCTGGCCCGGCGCCTCGCCCGGCCACGACCCGGCCCTCGCGCCCCGCGCGATGCTGCTCCTCGACGCGGCGGGCTCGGTGGCCGCGTCCCTGACGCTGCTGCACAAGGAGGTCCGGCACGCGGGGCGCACGTACCGGGCCGCCGGCCTGAGCGCGGTGGTCACCCGGGAGGACGCGCGCGGGCGCGGCCACGGCGGCCGCCTGGTCGCGGCGGCGCGGGACGCACTGGCGCGGCGCCCGGGGCCGGACCTCGCCCTCTTCAGCTGCGACCGGGAGCTGGCCCCCTTCTACGGGGCGGCCGGCTTCCGGCCGCTGCCCGGCGCCGTCCTGGTCGGCGGCACCCCCGAGGACCCGCTGGCGACGGACGCACCGGGTTTCGACAAGGTGGTCATGGCCGCCTTCTTCACGGCTCAGGCCGACCCGGCCGCTTTCGCGGGGACCCGGATCGGCCTGTACTCGGGGACGATCGACCGGCTCTGGTAGCCCTACTTCTCGGCGCCGACCGTCGCCTCGGCCGGGGCGGCCGGCGCCTTCGCCGTGTAGAGGAACAGCGCCAGCACGGGGACCAGGTACAGCGCCCACACGCCGAGCTGGAGCACGGTCGGGTCCGGCTGGAAGTTGAAGGTGCCCTTGAGCAGGGTCCCGTACCAGCTGTCCGGCGGGATCGTCCCGGAGATGTCGAAGGCCCTGTTGTTCAGACCGGGCAGGAAGTCGGCCTCCTGGAGGTCGTGGACGCCGTACGCGAGCACGCCCGCGGCGACGACGACGAGCATGCCTCCGGTCCACTTGAAGAACTTCGCCAGGTTGATCGACAGCGCGCCCCGGTAGAAGAGCCAGCCCAGCACGATCGCGGTGGCGATGCCGAGCAGCACCCCGATCAGCGGACCCGCGCCGTCACCGGCCGCGTGCACCGAACGCCACACGAACAGCGAGGTCTCCAGGCCCTCCCGGCCGACCGCCAGGAACGCGGTCGTCACCAGCGCGCCGGTGCCCATCGCGAGCGCGGCGTCGAGCTTGCCCTGGAGCTCGCTCTTCAGGTGCCGCGCGGTGCGCTTCATCCAGAAGACCATCCAGGTCACCAGGCCGACCGAGATGATCGACAGGCTGCCGCCGATCGCCTCCTGGGCCTGGAAGGTCAGCTCCGAGGTGCCGAACTCCAGGCCCGCGCCGAAGGCGAGGGACAGCGCGGCGGCCAGGCCCACGCCGAGCCACAGCGGCCCCAGCTTGTCCTTGTTCCCGGTCTTGACCAGGTAGGCGATGAGGATGCAGACGACCAGGCTGGCTTCCAGCCCCTCGCGCAGTCCGATCAGGTAGTTGCTGAACACGTCGGTTCCTCCCCGCGCCTATGCGAACAGCGTCCGGCCCCACCAGTCGTCCTTGTCGCGGACGCCCGGCGGGACGGCGAAGACGGCCGAACCCACGTGCTGGATGTATTCGTTGAGCGCGTCGTTCTTCGACAGGCTGCGCTGCACCGGCACGAACCCCTTGCGGACGTCGCGCTGGTAGGCCAGGAAGAACAGGCCCGCGTCGAGGCGGCCCAGCCCGTCCGTGCCGTCGGTGAAGGAGTAGCCGCGACGCAGGATCGTCGCGCCGTTGTTGCTGTCCGGGTGCGCCAGGCGCACGTGCGCCTCCGGCTTCATCGCCTTCAGGAACGGCTCGTCGCGCTCCTTGGACTTGCCGACCGGCGCGCCCTCGCCCTTGTCGCGGCCGAAGACGTCCTCCTGCTCCTGCAGGGAGGTGCGGTCCCAGGTCTCGATGTGCATGCGGATGCGGCGGGCCACCAGGTACGAGCCCCCGGCCATCCAGGCGCTGCCGTCGGCGGCGGTCGCCCACACGTGCTGGGCGAGCGCCTTCTCGTCGGTGCCCGAGACGTTCCGGGTGCCGTCCTTGAAGCCCATCATGTTGCGCGGGGTCTGCGCGTCGGGCGTGGTGGAGGAGGTCTTGCCGAAGCCGAGCTGCGACCAGCGCACCGCGATCTTGCCGAAGCCGATGCGGGCGAGGTTGCGGATGGCGTGCACCGCGACCTGCGGGTCGTCCGCGCAGGCCTGGACGCACAGGTCGCCGCCGGAGCGGGCCGGGTCCAGGTTGTCGCCGGGGAAGAGCTCCAGGTCCACCAGGGCGTCCGGGCGCTTGCCCTCCAGCCCGAAGCGGTCCTTGGCGAAGAGGCCGGGGCCGAAACCGATGGTCAGGGTCAGCCGGGACGGCTTGAGGCCGACGGCTTCGCCCGTGTCGTCCGGCGGCGCCTGCGCGAGGCCGCCGAAGGCGCCCTCGCCGACGGCCTGACCGGCGGTCATCAGGCGGGCCGCCTCGGTCCAGTCCTTGAGCAGCTTGATCAGCTCGGCGCGGTCCTTCGTCGTCACGTCGAAGGCGGCGAAGTGCAGCCGGTCCTGGACGGCGGTGGCGATGCCCGCCTGGTGCTCGCCGTGGAAGGGCACGGCCGCGCCCGCGGAGGCCGCGGGGACGGCGTCGGAGCCGCTGGTGAGGGCGGCGACCGTACCGCCGGCCGCGGCGGCGCCGAGCGCCAGCCCGGCCCCGCCCCAGCCGAGGACGGAGCGGCGCGAGGGAGCGGCTCCCTTGCCCGTGACGGGTGCGGCGGTGGCGTCGCCAGGAGCGTCGGAGCCGGGTGCCGGGTCGGGTGTCGTGTCGGACATCGGAGCCTCCCGCTTACTTCGTGACGGCGGCGGCGAGCTTGGAGAGCGGCTCGGCCAGCGCGTTGACGCCGTCCGAGAGCTCCTTGCGCTCGGGGGCGCCGACCTTGTCGTACGAGGTGAACTCGTAGCCGTTCTTGTCCGCGCGGTACTTGTCCAGCAGCGTGTTCAGCGCCACGAACTGGGTGTCCAGCTGCTTGGTGAGCGCCGGGTCGTTCTTGGCGGCCGCCGGCTTCAGCAGCTCGTAGGCCTTCTGCGCGCCCTCGACGTTGGCCTTGAAGTCGACCAGGTCGGTGTGGCTGTAGGTCTCTTCCTCGCCCGTCACCTTGCCGGTGGCGACCTCGTCGAGGAGCTCCTTGGCGCCGTTGGCCATCGAGGTCGGGGTGATCTCCGCGGTGCCGACGCGCTTCTGCCAGTCGGTGAGGTCGGTGATCAGCTGGTCGGCGAGCTTCTTCTCCTCGTCACCGATCTTGTTGTCGGCCCACAGGGCCTTCTCCAGACGGTGCCAACCGGTCCACGCCTGCCCGGCCTCCAGGCCGTCCTGGCGGGTGTCGGTCTTCGGGTCGATGTCACCGAAGGACTCCGCGACCGGCTCGGTGCGCTCCCAGCCGATGCGCGAGGGCGCGTACGCCTTCTTCGCGGCCTCGACGTCGCCCGCCTTGACCGCGTCCACGAAGACCTGGGTCTTGGGCAGGGTCTCGTCGGCCTGCGCCTGGACGTACTTGCGGTACTCGGCGACGGCCGCGTCCAGCTCGGGGCTGCGCTTCTCGCCGCCCTCACCGGTGACCTTGAGCTTCTGGCGGATGCCGTCGCCCTTCATGCCGGGCTTGCAGGCGACCTCGTAGTCGCCCGGCTTGATCTCGGCGGTGATGGACGCCTTGGTGCCCGGGCCGATGTTCTCCTTCTCGGTCACGATGCGGCCGTCCGGGAAGTAGACGTACAGCTCGGTGACCTTGGAGCCCTTGTTCTCCACCTCGAACTGGACCTTGCCCGCGGGGGTCTCCTTCTTGGAGACCTCGCAGGCGGTGTCCGAGGCCGCGACCTTGATCGCCCCGTCGCCCGCGTCGCTCTTCTGGGCGCAGCCCGTGACGGCGGTGAGCGCGGCCACGGCGGCGGCCGCGGTGAAGACGGTGAAGCGGGCTGCGGATCGCATGGAGGCTCCTGGCGAGGGCGAAGGCTGGGTGAGGCGGACCTAACTTAACCGAGGCTTACCTCACCGATACCCACTCGTCCAGTGATTCAGCTCTCACCTCCGCGCGGCGGACACGGAGCCGTCACGGCCCCGCCATGGCACCCCCAACGTCGAGTCAAGGGCAGGTCAAGACCGGCCGGAACGCACCGGCACCACCAGCGGCGCCCCGGTGCGCGGATGGGCCAGGACCTCCACCGGCTGCCGGTAGACACGGCTCAGCAGGCCGTCCTCGAAGACCTCGGCCGGAGGTCCGTCGACCGCGATGCGCCCTTCGTGGAGCACCGCCACCCGATCGGCGTAGGCGGCCGCCAGCCCGAGGTCGTGCAGGACGACGACCACCGCGTCGCCCGCGGCCGCCCGCTCCCGGCAGATCCGCAGCACCAGTTCCTGGTGGCGCAGGTCCAGGGCGGCCGTCGGCTCGTCGAGCAGGAGCAACGGCGCCGCCTGGGCCAGGACGCGGGCGAGGGCGACCCGGGCCCGCTCGCCGCCGGACAGGGCGGCGAAGGGCCGCGCGGCGAAGTCGGTGACCTCGGTGGCGGCCATGGCGTCGGCCACCAGCCGGTCGTCGGAGTCGGCGAAGGGGGTGCCGGCCCAGGGCGCGCGGCCCATCCGCACGACGTCCTCCACGGGGAAGGGGAAGGCCAGCGCGGCGGCCTGGGGCAGCACGGAGCGGCGCAGCGCCAGGTCGGGCGCGGGCCAGTCGCCGACCGCGCGGCCGTCGATCCGTACCGAACCGGAAGCGGCGGGCAGATCGGCGGCGAGCGCGGCCAGCAGCGTGGACTTCCCGGCGCCGTTGGGGCCGACCAGGGCCAACACCTCCCCGGCCCGGACGGTCAGGTCGATGCCCCGCAGCACCTCGTGCGCGCCGTGGCGCACCCGGAGCCCCGCGGCCTCGGCGAAGGCGCTGCCGGTGGCGGGCCGCCGCGGCACTTCGCGCCCCCGGCGCCCGAAGAGGCCGCCGAACCTACCGGCGCGGGCGCCGCCCGCCGCCGCGTCGGATGAACCGGCTCGGGCCGTTGCCGTGCTGGTCACGCCCAGCCTCCTTGCTTGCGGCGGGTGCGACGCAGCAGCCAGAAGAAGAACGGGCTGCCGATCAGGGCGGTGAGCACGCCGAGCGGCAGCTCGGCGGGCTGGGCGACGGTCCGGGCGGCCAGGTCGCCCGCGACCAGGACCACGGCGCCGGCGAGCGCGCTGCCGGGCACCAGGAAGCGGTGGCCGGGACCGTTGGCCATGCGCAGCAGGTGCGGGACGAGCAGGCCCACGAAGGTGATCACTCCGGCGACGGCGACGGCCGCGGCGGTGAGCAGCGCGACCACCAGGACCAGCGCGAGGCGCAGGCGTTCGACGTCGACGCCGAGGTGGCGGGCGGGGCGCTCGCCGAGCGAGAGGAGGTCGAGCTTGCGGGCGTAGAAGGGGGCGAGCAGCAGACCGGCCAGGGCGCACGGCAGGACGGCGAGCACCTTGGGCCAGGTGGCCTGGGCGAGGGAGCCGAGCTGCCAGAAGGTGATCTGGTTGACCTGGCCGCTGTCCGCGAAGAAGACGAACAGGCCGATCAGGGCGCCCGCGAAGGCGTTGACCGCGATGCCGGTCAGGATGAGGGTGACGACCTCGGTCTTCCCGCCGTTGCGGGAGAGCAGGTAGACGGCGGAGACGGTGGCCAGGCCCGCGGCGAAGGCGCAGACCGTGATCGTCCAGTTGCCGAGGAAGGTCAGCCCGAGGCCGATCGCGGCGACCGCGCCGACGGCGGCGCCCGCCGAGATCCCGATGACCCCCGGTTCGGCGAGCGGGTTGCCGAAGACGCCCTGCATCAGCGCGCCCGCGCAGCCCAGGCTGGCCCCGACGAGCAGGGCGAGCACGACGCGCGGCAGCCGTACGTTCCACAGCACGCTCTCGCCGACCCGGTCGAGGGGGGCGCCGCCGAGCCCGAGGTGGTGCCGGAGGGAGTCGAGCACGTCGCCGACCGGGATCCGGTAGGCCCCGGTCCCGGCGGAGACGAGCGCGAGCAGGACCAGGGCGACGGCCAGGGCGGTGGTCAGCAGCGCGGCGCGCCCGCGGCGTCCGGCCGGGGGAGGGGAAGGGGGAGTGGGCGGGGGCGCGGCCGCCGGTGCCGGGTCGGGGGACGCGGCGGCGGGGGCCGGGGACGCGGCAGCCGGGGCCGGGGCGTGGTCGGCGGGTTCGTCGTAGGACAGGGTCACGTCAGGCGGCCTTGCCGTAGAGCTGGGCGACGAGGGAGGTCAGGACCTGGTCCGTGCGCGGGCCGTAGTTCAGCAGGACCCCGTCGTCGACCGTGACCACGCGGCGGTCCATGCCCGCCGGGGTCTGGGCCACGCCCGGGATCTTGACCAGGCCGTCGAGGCCGCCGACCGAGTCCAGGCCCTTGGTCATGACGAGGATCGCGTCGGGCGCCGCGGCGGCCAGCGCCTCGCTGGTGATCGGGGTGAAGTCCTTGGTCAGGCCGGACTCCTTGCCCGCGTCCACCGCTCCCGCGGCCTCCAGCAGCGAGCCCGCGCCGGAGTCCGCGCCGCCCAGCAGGTACACGGAGGCGGTGCCGCGCAGGTAGAGGAAGGCGACCCGCGGCTTCTTGCCCGAGCCGCTCGCCGAGGCCGGAATCGCCTTGCGGGCGGCGTCGATCCGCTCGGCGGTGCGCTGGTTCAGCTGTGCGCCCGCGTCCTTGACGCCCAGTGCGGCGGCCACCGCCTCGATCCGCTTCGGTACGTCCGCCAGCGATTTGGCCGGTGCGACGACCAGCAGCGCGATGCCCGCGTCGCGGATCTGCTGGATCGCCTCGGCCGGGCCGGTCGTGGTCTCCGCGATCACCAGCGTCGGCCGCAGCGAGAGCACGCTCTCCGCGGACACGTCGTGGGCCCGCGTCACCACCGGCAGTTTCGCGGCCTGTTCGAAGGTGGCGGTGATGTCCCGGGCGACGACCCGGTCGCCCAGGCCGAGGGTCTGGACGATCTCGTTGAGGCTGCCGGTGAGCGGGATGATCCGGTCCGCCGACGTGACGGTGACGCTGGCGCCGTCGGCCGAGGGCACGGTCACGGGCAGGGCCGGGGACGGCGCGGGCGAGAGCGGCTCCACCCGGTCCGGCGCGGCGGGGGCATGGGCGGGAGCGCCCGCGGTCGTTGCCGTACCTCCGCAGCCCGTCACGGTCAGTCCGAGGGCCAGTACGGCGGCCAGGGCGACGGCGAGGCGGGGGAAGCGGGGTGACGCGGCGGGCGTAGGCACGAAGGCACCGTCCTGTCGTCCGACTGGAGTTCGAGTGGATCTGGCTGACCGGGGGGTTCCGCACCCGGCCGGATGTAGCTTAGGTTAGCCTAACCTGACTTGCCAGACCCTGGAGGGGACATTCATGTCCGCACGACCCGTCCGTACGCCCGCCGTCGCCCTGTTGGCGACGCTGCTGGCGGCCCTGGTGGGGGCGCTGCTCCCGACCACCGCGCAGGCCGCGAGCCGCACGGTTCAGGGAGGGCGGCTCGACTGGGGCATCAAATCGTCTTTCCAGAGTTATGTCACCGGCCCGGTCGCGAAAGGCAGTTTCCGGCTGAAGAACGGCGCGGCCACCGTCGGCGGCAGCCTCTTCCGTTTCCACTCCGCCACCGGTTCCTACGACCCGGACAGCGGTGAGTTCCGCGCGGCCTTCTCCGGCGGCGTCACCTTCCAGGGCCACCAGAAGCCCGACGGCGGCTACGAACTCGACCTGAGCGTCAGCAACCCCACCGTGAAGATCGCGGGCGGCGCCGGCACCCTCTACGTCGACGTGACCAGCAAGGCCAAGGACACCGGCGCGGTCAGCACCCAGTCCCAGGTCCCCTTCGCCACCCTCGGCCTCGGCGGGATCAACATGAAGGGCGGCGGCAGCCCGCTCGCCCTCACCAACGTCCCCGCCACCCTCACCAGCCAGGGCGCGCAGTCCTTCGCCGGCTACTACGCGGCCGGCGCCGCGCTCGACCCGGTCTCGCTCTCCGCCGACGTGCTCGCCGCCGCGGGCGGCGCCGCGCAGAGCCCGGGCGCACAGCCCAGCGCCGCGGCCCCCTCCGCCTCCGCCCCGCAGGGCGCCTTCGCCGACGCCGCCGTGGACTGGGGCGTGCGGCGCACCTTCCGCGAGTACGTCACCGGCTCGATCGGCCAGGGCAAGTGGACCCTCGCCGACGGTGCGCAGGACGGCGGCGCGCTCTTCCGCTTCCCGCAGGGCAAGGGCGCGTACGACGCCGCCAAGGGCACCCTGGACGCGGCCTTCGCGGGCAGCGTCCGCTTCACCGGGGCCCACCTCGACCTGACCCTCGGCAAGATGAGCGTCAAGATCGAGAACGGCAAGGGCGTCCTGAGCGCCGACGTCACCACCGCGGGCAGGACCGAGAATGCCGTCGCCCTCGCCGAGTTCGACGCCAAGGGGCTCAAGGCCGACGAGAAGAACGCCAAGCTCGCCGTCCTCACCGAGGCCCCCGCGACCCTGACCGAGGGCGGGTCCAAGGCCTTCAACTCGATGTACAAGGCGGGCACCGAGATGGACCCCGTCTCGCTCGCCGTCGCCCTCGACGCCACGGCGCAGCTGCCGGCCCTGCCCGACCTGGGCTCGACGGCCACGCCCACCCCGGCGGCCGCCGCCCCGCAGAGCGCCACCCCCGCTCCGGCGGCAGCCGCCGACAACGCCGCGTCCGCCTCCACCACCCTCGGCACGGGGACGTACGTCGCCCTCGGCGCGGCCGTCCTGGTCCTCGCCGGCGGCGCCGCCTTCCTGGTCGTCCGCAAGCGCCGTACGGACGCGGCCACCCCGGCGGACACCCCCGCAGCCGACTGACGCGCGCGCACCCCTTCCCGCGCTCCTTCCCCGCTTCCTTTCCTTTCCTTTCCTTCCCTGGAGTCCTCAGCCATGTCGTCCCCCCGCCGCCCGATCGCCGTCGCGGCCGCCGTCGTCACCGCCGCCGCGCTCGGCACCACCGCCTTCGTCCTGCCCGCGACGGCGGTGGGCTCCGCCCCCGCCGCCGGGCCCGCCGCGGCGAAGGCCGCGCCCATCCCGATCGTCAACGGCACGCTGACCTGGGGCGTGCTGGAGCGCTACCGCGCCTACGTCCTCGGCATGGCCAAGGGCGAGATCACCGTGGCGGACGGGGCCGTGAAGAACGCCGACAACACCTTCACCTTCGGCTCGGCCACCGGGCAGTACGACAAGGACGGGGGCCACGTCACCACCGCGGCCTTCAAGGGCAGCGTCACCTTCAAGTCCACGATCCACGGCTTCGAAGTGACCCTGAGCAACCTGCGCTTCGACACCGGTACGGGCGTCCTGACCGGCGACGTCAAGAAGAACGGCGTGGCGACCGCGGGCGTCCCGCTGGCCGCGGTGGGCTTCACCGGGCCGGTGATGGACAAGCTGACCACCAAGATCACCAAGGAGTTCGCGGACCAGCTCGGCTCGGGGACCTACGCGGACCTCGCGGGCGACCCGCTGACGTCGAAGCTGGAGTTCGCGAACCCGTCCACGTCTCCCTCGCCCTCGACCTCGACCTCCACGTCCCCCTCGCCCTCCACCTCGACGTCCGCCTCCGCTTCGGCCTCCGCCTCCGCTTCCACGTCGGCCGCCCCGTCCTCCTCCACCTCCGCGTCGCCCTCCCCGTCGGCGGACGGCCCGCAGCAGCTCCTGGGCGGCAAGCTCACCTGGGGCCTGAAGGAGTCCTTCCGCGGCTACGTCCTCAAGGGCAAGGGCACGGTCACCCCGGCGGACGGCGCGGTCAAGAACGGCGACACCTTCGACTTCACCGCGGGCAAGGGCACGCTTGATGCCAAGGGCCAGCGGCTCGAAGCCTCCTTCGCGGGCAACCTGCGCTTCCAGTTCACCGACCACCACATCGACATGACCTTCGCCAACCCGCGGATCGTCGCCACCGGCGACAAGGGCGTGCTGGTGCTGGACGTGAAGACGGCCACGCTGGACAAGAAGGCCGTCCCCTTCGCCACCCTCAGCCTCCCGAAGACCGACTACAAGACGGCGAACGGGGTGCTCGCCCTCAACGGCGTCCGCACCGCCCTGACGCAGGAGGGCTCCGATGCCTTCCTCGACGGCACCAAGTCCATGTACGCGAAGGGCGAGCGCTTCGACGACATCAACCTCGCCGTCACCGTCGACAAGGACGCCACCCTGCCCGGCGGTACGGGCGGCACCACCGGCGGCTCCGGCACCACGGGCGGTACGGGCACCACGGGCGGCACCGGCGGTACGGCGGGCGGCGGCGGCAGCGTCGGCGGCTCGGCGGGCGGCAACCTCGCCTCCACCGGCGCCGAAGTCCCCGCGGGCGCCCTGCTCGCCGCCTCCGGCGCGGTGATCGCGGCCGGTGCGGGCGCGGTGTTCGTGGCCCGTCGGCGCCGGACCCTGCGCGGCTGAGCGACCCCCGTGTTTGAATGCCCGCGTGAACGATCTCGACGTGCTCAAGGTGTTCTGCGCGGGCGACGGGCGGTTCGGCAACCTGCTGGGCGTCGTGCGTGACGGCAGGCGATGTCCCGACGACGCGTCCCGGCAGGCGCTGGCGGCCGAACTCGGCTACAGCGAAACGGTGTTCGTCGACGACCCCGAACGCGGGGTCGTCGACATCCGTACCCCCGGCACCCGGATGGCCTTCGCCGGACACCCCCTGGTCGGGGTGGCCTGGCTGCTGGACGTCGAGGAGCTGAGGCCGCCCGCGGGCGCCGTATGGGCCCGCGACGACGGGGAGTTCACCTGGATCACGGCCCGCGCCGAATGGGTCGAGGGCAAGCGGACCGAGCAGTACGCGAGCGCGGCCGAGGTCGAGGCGCTGCCCGCCCCGCCGCCGGGCGAGGGCTGGTTGTACGCGTGGGCCTGGGAGGACGAGCGGGCGGGCCGGATCCGGGCCCGCGGCTTCCCGCGCCGCCCCGACGGGGCGATCGTCGAGGACGAGGCGACGGGCTCGGCGGCGCTGCTGCTGACGGCCCAGCTGAACCGGGCCCTGAACATCACGCAGGGCGCGGGCTCCCAGATCCTCACCGCCCCGGGCCCCGACGGCACGATCGACATCGGCGGCCGGGTCCGCTTCGCGGACTGAGACGCCCTCGGAGGGCCAAGACCCCCGGGGGGATCGAGGCCCCCGGAGGGCCAAGGCCCCCGGAGGGGGCTAGGCGCTGAGCGGGAACTGGTCGCCCAGTTCGCGGAAGACCGCCCCGTTGAAGTCGAAGGCGCGCTTGCACTCGTCGATGATGCGCTGCTTCTCCAGGTCGTCCGCGGCGATCGCGTCCAGCAGCTCGCGGTAACCGCGCTTGAAGGCCGCCGGGTTGGATATGGCCTCGAAGACGTAGAACCGCACGCCGTCGCCCTTGCGCTCGAAGCCCCAGGTGCGCTCGGCCTTGTCGCGGATGATCTGGCCGCCGGAGAGGTCGCCGAGGTAGCGGGTGTAGTGGTGGGCGACGTACCCGCCGGGCCACTCGGCGGCGCAGGCGGCGACCCGGTCGGCGTACGCGCGGGTCGCCGGCAGGGCCACCACGCTCTCGCGCCAGTCCGGGCCGAGCAGGTGGGCGAGGTCGCGCTCGATCTCGGCGACGCGCATCAGCTCGGGCTGGATGAAGGGGCCCGCGACCGGGTCGTCCTTGAGGGACTCGGCCGCGTCCTCCAGCGCCCGGTACACGAACCAGAGCTGCTCGGTGTAGCGGGTGTAGGCGTCGACGCCGAGCCGGCCGCCGAGCAGGTCGCTCATGAACGACGACGTCTCGGCCTCCGTGTGCTGCTCGTGCGACGCGACGCGGATGACCGTAGAGAAGGCGTCCAAGACGGACCTCCAGAGACCGTGAGCGGGGAAGGGGTACGACCGATCTTCCTACTTAGGCTTACCTAAGTCAATCGGTTACCGACGTCCTGTCGGTAAAAAATGTACGCCTTCCCCGCCGCCCTGTCAGGGGTTCGTTCGACGTGGGTCGATTACGGCAGCGTGAGGATCTCCGCCCCGGTGTCCGTCACCACCAGCGTGTGCTCGAACTGGGCCGTGCGCTTGCGGTCCTTCGTGACGACCGTCCAGCCGTCCTTCCACATGTCGTACTCGTGGGTGCCCAGCGTCAGCATCGGTTCGATGGTGAAGGTCATGCCGGGCTCGATGACGGTGGTGGCGTGCGGGCTGTCGTAGTGCGGGACGATCAGGCCGGAGTGGAAGGACGAGTTGATGCCGTGCCCGGTGAAGTCGCGGACCACGCCGTAGCCGAAGCGCTTGGCGTACGACTCGATGACCCGGCCGATGACGTTGATCTGGCGGCCCGGCTTGACCGCCTTGATCGCGCGGTTCAGCGACTCGCGGGTGCGCTCGACCAGCAGGCGCGACTCCTCGTCGACGTCGCCGCACAGGTAGGTGGCGTTGTTGTCGCCGTGCACGCCGCCGATGTAGGCCGTGACGTCGAGGTTCACGATGTCGCCGTCACGCAGCACCGTGGAGTCCGGGATGCCGTGGCAGATGACCTCGTTGACGGAGGCGCAGAGGGACTTGGGGAAACCCCGGTAGCCCAGGGTCGACGGGTAGGCACCGTGGTCGCACATGTACGCGTGCGCGACCCGGTCCAGCGCGTCGGTGGTCACCCCGGGGGCGATGAGCTTGGCGGCCTCCTCCATCGCCTGCGCGGCGATGCGGCCGGCGATGCGCATCGCCTCGATGGTCTCGGCCGTCTGCACCTCCGGTCCGGTGTACGGAGTGGGCGCGGGCTTGCCCACGTACTCGGGCCGGCGGATGTTTCCGGGAACGGAAAGGGCGGGGGAGAGCTCGCCTGGAACGAGCAGCGACTGGCCAGACATGCGAACGAGTGTATCCAGCGGGGATCGGGCAGCATGGCGGCAGAGGAAGGAGCGTCGAATGGCTCTGTTCAAGAAGCGCCAGGTGGGCAAACCGGGCGAGTGGTACTACTGCCTCGTCCACAAGAAGGTCGAGGAGGGGCCGGAATGCCCGGCGAAGGACCGCTTCGGTCCCTACGCCACGCCCGAGGAGGCGAACCACGCGATGGAGACCGCGCAGGAGCGGAATCTGGAGTGGCAGAACGACCCCAAGTGGAACGACAAGACCCGGGAAGAGGGGCAGGGCGACAGCGCACCCTAGGAGCCGGGGCTACCAGCGGTTGGGCGGCGGGGCGGTCAGCTGGTCGGCCAGCCGCGCCAGCCGGTCCCGGAAGCGGTGCGGGGTGCGCTGGGTCGGGACGCCGTTCTCCCCGGCCGCCGCGCTGACCAGGTGCGACGCCGTGTCCAGGTCCAGCTCGGCGCCCTCGGGCACCGACAGGCCGTCGTGCGCCAAGGCGGCCAGCTCCCGGTCGCCGCCGTCGAGGGACAGCACGGTCGCCCCCGAGCGGCGCGCGTCGTGCACCCGCTCCAGCAGCCCCTCGCCGGGCCGCTCCGGCGCCACCACCAGCAGCGTGTGCCCGCGCCGGGCCGCGGCCAGCCGCCCCAGGCCCACCGACAGGTGCGGCGGCTCCCCGGGCAGCACCCGGTGGCGCACCAGCGTCGGCGCCAGCTCCGGCCGCCCCGACCAGGCCGCCTCGTCCACCAGGTGCGCGGCCAGGTGCCAGGGTTCGTAGCTCTCGGTCCCCACCAGCAGCAGGTTCCCGCCCGCCGGGACCACCGCCCGGCGCAGCGATCCCGCGAAGCGGCGGGCGGCCCCGGGCCACTGCGTACCGGCCAGCACCTCGCGCAGCAGGGCGACCCTGACGGCATCCATGGGCGGCATCCTGCACCACGGACGGCGCAAAGCAGGAGCGTTTGGCACCCGCTCACCCATTCGGCCTTGCGCTACCCGGCAGTACCCTCGCCCCCATGACTTCCACAGACAACACCCAGAAGCCCCCGGCGAAGGACCCCCACGACCTCCCCGACGTCTCGGGCCTGATCGTCGGCGTCCTCGGCGGTACCGGGGACCAGGGCCGCGGCCTCGCCTACCGGCTCGCCCGCGCGGGCCAGAAGGTGATCATCGGCTCGCGCGCCGCCGACCGCGCCGAGGCCGCCGCGGCGGAGCTCGGCCTCGGCGTGGAGGGCGCGGACAACGCCGAGTGCGCCCGGCGCAGCGACGTCGTGATCATCGCCGTGCCGTGGGACGGCCACGCCAAGACCCTGGAAGCGCTGCGCGAGGAGCTGACGGGCAAGCTCGTCGTCGACTGCGTCAACCCCCTCGGCTTCGACAAGCAGGGCGCCTACGCCCTCAAGCCCGAGGAGGGCAGCGCCGCCCAGCAGGCCGCGCTGCTGCTCCCCGGCTCGCGCGTCACCGCCGCCTTCCACCACCTGTCGGCCGTCCTGCTCCAGGACGAGTCGGTGGAGGAGATCGACACGGACGTGATGGTCCTCGGCGAGGTGCGCGCCGACACCGACATCGTCCAGGCCCTCGCCGCCCGCATCCCGGGGATGCGCGGGATCTTCGCGGGCCGGCTCCGCAACGCCCACCAGGTCGAGTCGCTGGTCGCCAACCTGATCTCGGTCAACCGCCGCTACAAGGCCCACGCGGGCCTGCGCGTCACCGACGTCTGAGCCGCGCTACGGGCCCCCGCCCCCCGCCGACCGGACGCGGCGGCGGAGGCCCGTACGCATCACCCGCCTCAGCCGCGGCGGCCCGTACGTCCCTCCACGGCGCCCAGGTGCGCCACGACGGCCTGGTGGAAGCGGGCCACGGCGTCGTCGACGCTGCGGATGAAGCCCGACTCCGTATTGCCCCGGGTGCTGCCCATCCCCTTGACCAGCGACAGCCGGAAGCCGGTGACGGCCGCGCCGTCCCGGGGCAGCAGGTCCCCCGGCTCGGGCCGCAGCCGCTCCAGGGTGCCGCGCGGCCCCGGACCCTCACCGTCGGTCAGGGTCTCCACGTGCAGGTCCGCCGGAGCCTCGGCGAGCAGCCTCAGCAGCCGCTTCGCACCCACCAGCGGATAGGCGGCCTCCGGCGCCGGCACCTCGACGGACGTGCGCACCTTGGCCGTGCGCAGGTCGGCGCTGACCGCGATGACCACGCTGGTCCCGTCGATCCGCAGCTCCGCCGACAGCCGTCCCTCCGCCGCGAGCCGCGCGGCCGCGGCGGCGCGCCGGGCCCCCGGATCGCTGCCCTTGCGGGCCCGCTGCACCGGCAGCGCCTTCTGGCCCAGCTCCCCGCCGAGGCGCAGGCAGACCTGGCGGATCAGCCGCTCCCAGCTGCCGACCACCTCGACGGCCCGCGGGTCGTCCGCGCCGAGGGTCTCGTCCTCGATGCCCTTGCGCACGGGCACCCAGGCGGGACCCATGTTCTGGAAGCCGTGGCAGCCGGAGTTGTCGTGCTGGAGGTACTCCAACAGCTCCTGGAGCAGCCAGGCGTGCGCGGCGTTGCCCACGCCCTCGTGCCGGATCAGCATCTGCGCCTGGTGGGCGACCTCGGCCCAGGAGAGGTGCCAGAGGCCGACCTTGTGCTTGCGCCGCCCGTCGATCTTGACGTCCACCATGGCGGCGCCTTCGAGGGCCACGTCGTTGGAGAGCGTGATCACGGCTTCGTAGCCGCGCCGCGCGGCGATGTCCATGTACTGCTGCACCTGCTCGGCCTTGAGCGGGTTGCCGTTGGTCTTGGTCTCCACGAGCGCGGTCCACAGCTTGCCCGCGCGCTCCACCCGGATCACCCCGTCCGGCCGCCGCGGGGTGTCCCCGTGCGGCAGCGACACCTCGGTGAAGGTCTCCATCCGCCCGGCGGGCGCGCCGAATCCGGCGGTCAACCTGCGGCCCAGCTCCGGCACCTGCGCCATGACGGACAGCAGCACCGAGGTGGCGCGCACCTCGCGCTCGCCGTCGCTCTTCAAGGAGGGGACGGGGAACAGCCGGGCCGGGCGCCAGGAGTCGTTCTCGGCGAGCGAGGTCTTGGGCACCCGCGGCAGCGTGATCTTCTTCTTGGTGGTGCGCGGGGCCCGGCCCCGGGTCTGCGCGGGCACGGCGCCGGCCGCCGCCGGGGCGACCGGGGCGTCCGGTGCGACCGGGTCGGTCGCCGGGAGGGCCGCGGCGGGCGCGGCCGTGGGGTCCGGCGCGGCCACGGGCGCGGCGGTCGGCGCCGCGGAGCCCGCCTCCGCGGCCTCCTCCGGGCTCGCGGGCTCGTCCGGTTCCTCGGGGAGCGCGTGCCCGAAGTCGTTGGTCAGCCCGGTCAGCCCGGTCTCGTAGCCCTGACCCACCGCGCGGAACTTCCACTCCTCGCCCCGCCGGTAGAGCTCGCCGAAGATGAAGGCCGTCTCCACGCCCGCGTCGTCGATGGAGAACCCGACCAGCGGCTCGCCCGAGCGGTCCGCGACCGTCATCCGCAGGTCGTCCAGGTCCCCGAAGCACGTCCCGCCGTACTGGCTGGCCGCGATCACGATCCGTGCGACGTCCGCCCGCACCGCCGTCAGGTCGACGCTGATGCGGTCCTCGTCGCCGTTGTCGGTCGGTGTCTTGCCCAGCAGTTGCACGCTGCCGTCCGCGGCGGCGGTGTGGTTGTAGAAGTAGAAGTCGTTCTCGTCGCGGACCTTGCCGTTCTCGTCCACGAGCAGCACCGACACGTCGGCGTCCCCCGCCCCCGAGGCACTGCTCCAGCCGAGGCTCACCACGACCGCCCCGACGTCCTCGCTCAGCGCCGTCAGACTGACGTTGGCGCCCTTGGAAATCTCCTGCATGTCCGTCCCCCCACTGGCCCGGTGTCGTCCGTCACGGGCCGAGCGGCCGGGCTGTCGTTCTGTTCGCGCGCTCCGAGAGGCGCGCTGGGCGCACCGTAAACCCCCCGTCGTGCGAAACGCTCGGGTTCGGACGAAAAAGGGCCGGATATGACTGCCCGGCACGATGGGGGACACTGGAGGGGTCGTCCGCCGTTCAGTGTTCCCGAGGAGTCCGGCCCATGCCCCGCCTTGCCGTGTTCGCCATCGTCGTCTGCGTCCTGTCGGTGGCCGCGGCCGTCGTCGCCTTCGTCGAGGGCAGCTTCCTCGGCATCGTCTGGGTGCTGCTGGCGGGCGTGACCTCGAACATGGCGTGGTTCTACCTGCGCAAGGAGCGGCTCAGCCGCCGAGCGGGCTGAACCCCCGGGACTGGCAGAGCGGACTGCCGTCCTGCCAGAAGGTGTACAGGTCGCGGCCGCAGTAGGTGTCCAGGTCGGACACGCCGAGCTTGGCGAGGACCGCGTTCACGAAGTCGAAGAAGAACGCGTTCACCCCGGGGATCCACAACAGGGCGAAGACCGCGAGCAGTCCGAAGGGCGCCAGCGGTTCGACCTCGCGGCGCACCTTGTACGAGAGCCACGGCTCGATCACCCCGTAGCCGTCCAGGCCCGGCACGGGCAGAAAGTTCAAGATCGCGGCCGAGACCTGGAGCAGCGCCAGGAAGCCGAGGGCGTAGCGGAAGGCCTGCGGCACCCCGTCCAACGCGTCCAGCCAGAACGGCGCCGTGCACACGACGGCGAAGAGCACGTTGGTCAGCGGCCCGGCCGCCGAGATCAGGCTGTGCTTCCAGCGCCCCTGGATCCGCCCGCGCTCGATGTACACGGCCCCGCCGGGCAGGCCCAGCCCGCCCAGGATCACGAAGATCACCGGCAGCACGATGCTCAGCATCGCGTGCGTGTACTTCAACGGGTTCAGCGTCAGGTACCCCTTGGCCCCGACCGACAGGTCCCCGCTGTGCAGGGCGGTACGGGCGTGCGCGTACTCGTGCAGGCACAGCGAGACGATCCACGCGGACGTGACGAAGAGGAACACCGCGAGCCCGGTACTGGTCGCGTAGTCGGTCCACACGGCCCAGCCGGTGACGCCCATGACCGCGGCGACCCCGAGGAAGACCGCACTGACCTGCCGCTCACCGTGACCGCTCTGATGCCCCATGGCCCGAAACCTATCCCAGGGGCCCCGGCCCACCGGCTCCGGGAACGGCCCACCGCGTAATCCCGGTGGGTTCGCGGCCCGCGCCGGTCACAATGGGCCGGTGCGTTACGCGATTCTCGGCAGTGCCCAGGCAGTCCGCGGCGACGGAACCCCCGTCGCCCTCGGCGGAGCCCGCTTGCGCGCGCTCCTGACCGCGCTCGCGCTGCGCCCCGGCCGGGCGGTCCCGGTCGAGGTGCTGGTGGACGAGGTCTGGGGCGACGAACCGCCCCAGGACGCCTCCGGCGCGCTGCAAGCCCTGGTCGGGCGGCTGCGCCGGGCCGCCGGGCACGGGGCCGTCGCCTCCGCCGAGGGCGGCTACCGGCTCACCGCCGAGCGCGACGACATCGACCTCTACCGCTTCGAGCGGCTCGCCCGCACCGCCGCGCAGCGCCTGGAGGCGGGCGATCCGGGCCGGGCCGCCGAGCTCTACGAGGAGGCCCTGGGCCTGTGGCGCGGGCCCGCCCTCGCGGACCTGCCGGACCCGACCGCCGAGGCCGCGCGCTGGGAGACCGTACGACTGGACGCGCGCCGGGGCCGCCTCGGCGCGGCCCTCGCCCTGGGCGAGGCGGAGCGGGTCCTGCCCGAGCTGACCGCCCTGTGCGCCGACCTGCCCCTGGACGAACCCCTCCAGGTGCTGCGGATCCGGGCGCTGCGCGACGCGGGCCGACCGGCCGAGGCCCTGGTCGCCTACGACGGCGTGCGCCGCGAGCTGGCCGACCGGCTCGGCGCGGACCCGGGACCCGCCCTGCGCGCCCTGCACACGGAACTGCTGGCCCCGCGGCCGACCGCCGGGCGGCCCCCCGCGGCGGCGGCCCCCGCCCCCGTGCCGCCCGCCGCCCCCGCCCCGGCGCCCGCGACCGGCCCCGACGGGAACCTGCGCGCCCGGCTCACCACCTTCGTCGGGCGCGAGGACGACATCCGCGTCATCGGCGAGGACCTCGCCCGCGCCCGGCTGGTCACCCTCCTCGGCCCCGGCGGCGCGGGCAAGACCCGGCTCTCCCAGGAGGCCGCCGAGGCGCACCCCGCCGCCGAGTGGCCCGACGGGGTCTGGCTGGTCGAGCTGGCCCCGGTCGACGACCCCGAGGACGTGGCCGAAGCCGCCCTCGCGGCCCTCGGCGCCCGCGAGACCAAGCTGCGCGGCGCCGCCGCCGAGGAGATGCGCGTCCTCACCGGACAGACCGGCGACCACCCCTTGGTCCGGCTGACCGAACACTGCTCCCGGCGGCGCCTGCTGCTCCTCCTGGACAACTGCGAGCACGTCATCGGGGCGGCCGCCGAGCTGGCGGAGCGGCTGCTCACGCACTGCCCCGGCGTGCGGATCCTGGCCACCAGCCGCGAACCCCTCGGCGTGCCGGGGGAGTTGCTGCGCCCGGTGGAACCGCTGCCGGACCCGATGGCGGTGCGCCTCTTCGCGGAGCGCGGCGCCGCCGCCCGGCCGGGGTTCACCGTGACCGACGACCCGGCCGCCGCCGCCGAGATCTGTCGGCGCCTGGACGGGCTGCCGTTGGCGATCGAGTTGGCAGCGGCGCGGCTGCGGTTGTTGACCCCGCGGCAGATCGCGGACCGGTTGGACAACCGGTTCCGGTTGCTGACCAGCGGGAGCCGTACGGTGCTGCCGCGCCAGCAGACGCTGCGGGCGGTGGTCGACTGGTCCTGGGAGCTGCTCGACGCCGACGAACGCACGGTGCTGCGCCGCCTGTCGGTCTTCGCCGGCGGCTGCGACCTGACCGCCGCCGAAGCCGTCTGCGCCCTGCGCGAGCCCGACGCCCAGTCCGGGGGCGATCTCACCGACATCGCGGACGTGGCCGACGTACTCGGCTCGCTCGTCGACAAGTCCCTCGTCGTCGCCGCCCCGGGACCCGAGGGCGACATGCGCTACCGGCTGCTGGAGACCGTCGGCGAGTACGCCGCCGAGCGGCTCGCCGAGGACCCCGCGGACCAGGAGGCCACCTGCCGCCGCCACCTCGTCCACTACCGCGAACTCGCCCGCACCACCGACCCGCTGCTGCGCGACCGCCGCCAGCGGGCGGCCGCGCAGCGCTTCGCCACCGAGTACGAGAACCTGCGCACCGCCCTGCGCCGCGCCGTCGCCGCCCGCGACGCGGACGAGGTGATGTGCCTGGTCCACTCCCTCGTCTGGTACTGGCACATGCGCGACCTGCGCGCCGAGATGCGCCACTGGGCGAACGCCGCCGCGCCCCTGGGCCCGAACCCCTTCCAGGAGCCGGTCGTCCCCGCGCGGCCCGTGTACGAACAGATCGTGGACACGCCCCCGCCCTACACCGGGGAACTGCGCACCGAGGGGTGGCGCGGCATCGGGCTGCTCCAGCTGGCCGCCCGCGACCAGGCCACGGGGAGCTGGACCTCGGAGGCGGTCCGCGCCGAGGTCGCGGGGATGGCGGCCGCCTACCGGCCCGGCCTGCCGCAGACCTGCCGGATGCCCGGATCGATGTACGTCTTCGCCGCCATGATCAGCGGGAATCCGGGGCTGATCCGTCTGATCGCCGACGCGACGGTGGACGCGTGCCGCGCGCTCGGCTACCGCTGGGAGCTGGGCTCCGCCCTCCAACTGCGCGCCAACGTGCTGGCCAACCGCGCGGACTGGGCCGACATCGCCGTCCGTGACGCCGAGGAGAGCCTCGCCATCTTCCAGGAGCTGGGCGACGACTGGGGCTGCGCGGAAGCCCTCTCGGCCCGCGCCGAATCCCACGAGAAGCGCGGCGACTACGCCCTGGCCGGGGAGGACTACGAGGCCGCCATCGCGCACGCGGAGCGCCTCGGCGCCAAGGGCCAGGTCTCGGTGCTGCGGATCCGGGTCGCGGGCGTCCTCATGGAGAGCGGCGGCGCCGAGCGGGCCGAGGAGATCCTCACCGAGGCGCTCGACGCCCCGCGGCCCTTCGACAACGAGGCCCTGCCCGTCGCCCGGATGTTCCTCGCGACCCGCTTCGGCGCGACCGGCCGGATCCCCGAGGCCCGCGCCCAGCTGGACGTGTTGCGCGGGGAGTTCGCCAACGGGGCCTACGCCATCTTCGAGGGCTTCCTGCTCGGCATCGCGTCCTGGCTGGACAACCAGGAGGGGAAGTACGAGGAGGCCCTGGTGGGGCTCAGGGCCGCGCTGACCACGGCCCGCGAACCGCTCGCCGAAATGGTCGCGCCGCAGATGCCCGCCGTGTACCTGATCAGCGCGGCGGAGTCGCACGCCGGGCTCGGCGGCGCGGAGCACGCCCGCACCGCGGTCCGGCTGATGGGCGCCTACCGGGCACTGGTCCCGACGGAGCACGTGCCCGTCACCACCGAACGCGAGAGCGCCGCGCGGGTCACCGAACGGGCCGGGGCGGAGCTGGAGCGGGCCGCTTTCGAGGCGGCGCACGCCGAAGGCGGCGGCCTCTCCCTGGAGGAGGCCACCGCCCTCGTCTGACCCGTGGCGGGCCCGGGACGCGATCCGTTCCCGCCCGGATCGGTCCGTCAGGTCTTGTTGCGGAACTTGCGCACCGCGATCGGCATGGTGACCACGGTGATGCCGATCGACCAGGCCAGCGTGATCCACACCGAGTTGCCGATCGGCGTGCCGTTGATCAGGGCGCGGGCCGCGTCGGCCAGGTTGGACAGCGGGTTGTAGTCCGTGAAGGACTGCAGCCAGCCGGGCATCGTGGTCGGCGGGGCGAAGATCGAGCTGCCGAACTGGAGCGGCATCAGGACCAGCATCGCCATGCCCTGCACGGCCTGGGCGGTCTTCATCGTGAGACCGAGCAGGATGAAGATCCACATCAGCGAGGCGCCGAAGACGGCCGCCAGGCCGATGGACGCCAGCAGCTCCAGGACCGAGGTCTTGATGGACAGGCCCAGCATGAAACCGACGGCCAGCAGGATCGCGATGGCGACCATCATGCGGCCGACCTCGACCACGATCTTCGCGATGAGCACCGAGGAGCGGGCGATGGGCATGGACCGGAAGCGGTCCATCACGCCCTTCTTGAAGTCGTCGTTGACGCCGGTGCCGACGCCCATCGCGATGTTCATGCCCATCATGGCCATCAGGCCCGGGACGACGTAGTTGACGTACTCCTGCTGGTTGCCCTTGCCGGAGATCGCGCCGCCGAAGACGAAGACGAACAGCAGCGTGAAGATGATCGGCATCAGCAGGACGTCGAACATCGACTCGGGGTCCTGCTTGATCTGCAGGACGTTGCGGCGCGCCAGCGCGCCGATGTGGCGCAGGTGGGCGCGCAGGCCCAGGCGGCCCTCGTCGCTCACGGACGTCGGCCCGGAGACCGGGGCGGAGCGGGTGGGGGCGGGCTTCGTGGTGACGGTGCTCATGCCGCTACCTCCTCGGTCTGGTGGGCGTCTGCGGGAGCGGCCTTGTGGCCGGTGATGGAGAGGAAGACCTCGTCCAGGCTGGGCAGGTAGGTGCCCAGGTCGGCGATGGCGTAGCCGCGGGCGGCCAGCAGGCCCACCACCGCGGTCAGCTGCTCGTCGCTCAGGATCGGGACCAGCAGGACGCCCTCGTCCGGCACGGCCTGGCTGCCGGCGACGCCGTCCAGGCCGGTCTCGGCCAGCGAGCGGGCCATCCCCGGCAGGTCGGCCGGGTCCGTGGGGCGGATCCTCAGGGTGCGACCGCCGACACGGGCCTTCAGCTCGTCGACCTTGCCGTTGGCGATGACCTTGCCGTGGTCGATGACCGTCAGCTCGCTGGCGAGCTGCTCGGCCTCCTCCATGTACTGGGTGGTGAGCAGGACCGTCGCGCCCTCGGCGACCATCCGCTGCACCTCGTCCCACACCTCGTTGCGGGTACGGGGGTCCAGACCGGTGGTCGGCTCGTCCAGGTAGAGCACCGCCGGGCTGCCGATCATGGAGGCGGCGAGGTCCAGGCGCCGCCGCATGCCGCCGGAGTAGTGCATGGCGGCCTTCTTGGCCGCCTCGGTCAGCGAGAACCGCTCCAGCAGCTCGTCCGCGCGGCGGCGGGCGTCCTTGCGGGGCAGGTCCAGCAGCCGCCCGATCATGTAGAGGTTCTCCCGGCCGGAGAGCTTCTCGTCGACCGAGGCGTACTGGCCGGTGAGGCCGATGGTGCGGCGCAGCTGCCGGGGCTGGCGGACCACGTCGAAGCCCGCGACGACGGCGGTGCCGGCGTCCGGGGTGATCAGGGTGGAGAGGCAGCGGACCAGGGTGGTCTTCCCGGCGCCGTTCGGGCCGAGGACCCCGAGGACCGTGCCCTCGCGGACGTCCAGGTCCACGCCGTCCAGTGCTTTGGTCTCGCCGTAGTGCTTGACCAGTCCCCGCACCTCTACCGCGTGGGTGCCGTGTGCCCCACGGCCGGGGGTGATGTCGTTTCGCGTCATGTCCTCATGGGACCAGAGGGCACTGACAAAGCGCCGACAGCCGGCCGACAGCACCCGTCGGCCGGCTGTCGGTGGGTCGCCGACGGACGTCGGTCAGTGGACGCTGTGCTCTTCCAGCGGGAACGCCGCGCCGACCACGTCCTCGGCGAAGGCCTTCGCCGCGTCCGTCATCGTCGCCCGCAGGTTCGCGTACTGCTTCACGAACTTCGGCATCTTTCCGCCGGTCAGGCCCATCATGTCGGTCCACACCAGGACCTGCGCGTCGCACTGCGCGCCCGCCCCGATGCCGACGGTCGGGATGTGCAGGGACCGGGTCACCTCGGCCGCCAGCTCGGCCGGCACCAGCTCCAGCACCACCGCGAAGGCACCCGCGTCCTGCGCCGCCTTCGCGTCCCGCAGCAGCTGGTGCGCGGCCTCGTCGCCGCGCCCCTGCACCCGGTACCCCATGGCGTTGACGGACTGCGGGGTCAGCCCCAGGTGGGACATGACCGGGATGCCGGACTGCACGATCAGCTCGGTCTGGGCCAGCGAGCGCTGGCCGCCCTCCAGCTTGACCGCGCCGACACCGGCCTCCTTGACCAGGCGCGTGGCGCTGCGCAGCGCCTGGACCGGGCCTTCCTGGTACGAGCCGAACGGCAGGTCGCCGACGACCAGGGCCCGGCCGGTGCCCCGTACGACGGCCGCCGACAGCAGGGTCATCTCGTCCATGGTCACCGGGACGGTGGTCTCGTAGCCGAGGTGACAGTTGCCCATGGAGTCACCGACGAGGATCACCGGGATCCCGGCCTCGTCGAAGACGGACGCGGTCATCGCGTCGTAAGCGGTGAGCATGGGCCACTTCTCGCCGCGCTCCTTGGCGAGGCCCAGGTCACGGACGGTGATGCGGCGGCTGCCCTTGCCCCCGTACAGGGTCGGGGCGGCGGCTTCGCGGGCAGGCGAAACGGCATGCGTCATTGCAACTGCTCCTTGTGTCATCTCGAGGCGCCCTCACGGCGTCCCCGGACTCACCCACCATGGTGGCACCACCGCGCCCCGGGGCGGTAGTGCTCCGCCGCCCGGTACGTCACACCCTCCCCGGCTCGCGGCGGCGCCCCAGCCACCCGCGAGGCGCGCCCGAGCCAATGTGCGCGTTTCGTGACAAGCGGAACCTTGTCCGCACGACCGTTCGTCCTCCGGGTCGTACGGGCCGGTGAGGACGGCACGGATGGCTCCGCACATCGCCTAGGGTCAAGGGGCGGGGACGGAGCGCGAGCACGGCAGTGAGGGCATGGCATGGCACAGGCGTACGTGACGGATACGGGGAACGGCGGTCCGGAGCCCGAGCCCGCCGGATCCGGCCTCCGTGGCCGACTGGCCGCCCTGCGCAAGGATCCGGGGATCTGGCGGCGCGGCATCGTCACCGCCGTGTTCGCCGTACTGATCGCGCTGGTGATGGTCTTCCACGCCACGCTGCCCAATGACGTGGGCAACCTCGGCAGTCTCATCGAGACCTTCCTGCCGTGGCTGGCGGTGCCCATCGCCCTGCTGCTGGTCATCGGCCTCGCCCGCAAGTCGGCGACGGCCCTGATCGCGCTGCTGCTCCCGTCCGTGATCTGGGTGCACCTCTTCGGCGGCCTGGTCACCGACAAGTCCGGCGCGGGCGGCAACCTGATGGTCGCCACCCACAACGTCGACGCCGACAACCTCGACCCGCGCGGCACCGCCGCCGCGATGGCGAAGTCGGGGGCCGACGTACTGGCGCTGACCGAGCTCAAGGCGGGCGCCGTCCCGCTGTACGAGGAGGCGCTGGCGGGCACGTACAAGTACCACGCGGTCGAGGGCACCGTCGGCGTGTGGAGCAAGTACCCGCTCTCCTCCAGCAAGCCCGTCGACATCAAGCTCGGCTGGACCCGCGCCATGCGCACCACCGTGGACACCCCCTACGGCCAGGTCGCCGCCTACATCGCGCACCTGCCCTCGGTCCGGGTGAAGCTGAACGCGGGCTTCACCGCCAACCAGCGCGACAACAGCGCCGGGGCCCTGGGCGCCGCGCTCGCCGGCGAACCGCTGAAGAAGGTCCTGCTGCTCGGCGACCTCAACGGCACGATGAACGACCGCGCCCTGTCCGAGGTCACCTCGCAGATGCGCTCCACGCAGGGCGCGGCGGGCGACGGCTTCGGCTTCAGCTGGCCGGCCCAGTTCCCGATGGCCAGGATCGACCAGATCATGGTCCGCGGCATCACGCCCGAGGCCTCCTGGACGCTGGGGCGCACCGGCAGCGACCACCTGCCGATCGCCGCGCGGCTCACCGTCCGGCCGTGACGCCGGGCTCCCGGTGCGGGCGCCCGGCGCACCCGCACCGGGGGAGCGGGCTCAGCCCCGCTCGCGCCAGCCGTTGGTGATCGGCAGCCGGCGGTCCTTGCCGAAGCCCTTCGCGGAGATCTTGGTGCCCGGCGGGTACTGGCGGCGCTTGTACTCCGCGGTGTCGACCATGCGCAGGGTCCTGGCGACCAGCGCCCGGTCGTAGCCGGCCGCGACGATCTCCTCCAGGCCCTGGTCCCGGTCGACGTACAGCGCCAGGATCCCGTCGAGCACCGGGTAGTCGGGCAGCGAGTCCGTGTCCACCTGGCCCGGGCGCAGTTCGGCGCTCGGCGGCTTCTCGATCGAGGAGACCGGGATCGGCGGGGTCTCGCCGCGCTCGGCGGCCGCCCGGTTGCGGTACCGGGCGAGCCGGAAGACGTCGCTCTTGTAGACGTCCTTGATCGGGCCGTAGGCGCCGACGGAGTCGCCGTAGAGGGTCGAGTAGCCGACGGCCAGCTCCGACTTGTTGCCCGGGGCCAGCACGAGGTGGCCCTCCTGGTTGGACACCGCCATCAGCGTCGTGCCGCGCAGCCGGGACTGGAGGTTCTCCTCGGCCAGGCCGGTCAGGCCCAGCGCGCCCATGTACGCGTCGAACATCGGCTCGATCGAGACGGTCCGCAGGTGCAGGCCGGTGCGTTCGGCCAGGTCGGCCGCGTCGCCCTTGGAGTGCTCCGAGGAGTACTTCGACGGCATCGAGATGCCGTGGACGTTCTGCGCGCCGATCGCGTCGCAGGCGATCGCGGCGACGAGCGCGGAGTCGATGCCGCCGGAGAGCCCGATCAGGACCGAGCGGAAGCCGTTCTTGCGGACGTAGGCGCGCAGGCCCACGACCAGGGCGTCGTAGACCTCCTCGTCGTCGTCGAGCCGCTCGGCGTACCCGCCGGTGACCACGGCGTCGTACGGCTCCACCGGCTCCTCGGACAGGACGACCCGGTCGATCCGCAGCCCGTCCTCCACCACGCCCTCGACGGGCGTCGGGGAGGCGGCGGGCAGCTCCAGGTCGACCAGTACGCAGCCCTCGGAGAACTGCGGGGCCCGCGCGATCACCTCGCCGTCCGCGTCGACGACGATGGAGTCGCCGTCGAAGACCAGCTCGTCCTGGCCGCCGATCATCGCCAGGTAGGCGAGGGTGCAGCCGGCCTCCCGGGCGCGCTTCTGGACCAGTTCGAGGCGCAGGTCGTCCTTGTTGCGCTCGTAGGGCGAGGCGTTGACGGAGACGAGCAGCCCCGCCCCGGCGGCGCGGGTGGCCGGGACCCGGCCGCCCTCCTGCCAGAGGTCCTCGCAGATGGCCAGGGCCACGTCCACGCCGCGCACCCGGATCACCGGCTGGGTGTCGCCCGGCACGAAGTACCGGAACTCGTCGAAGACCCCGTAGTTGGGCAGGTGGTGCTTGGCGAAGCGGAGGGCGACCTTCCCGCCGTGCAGGACGGCGGCCGCGTTCTCCGGGGAACCGGCGGGCCGGCCGAGCCGCGCCGTGGCCTTCTCGGTCCGGTCGAGGTAGCCGACGATCACCGGCAGGTCGCCGAAGCCCTCGGCCGCGAGCCGCTGCGCGAGGGCGACGAGCGCGGTGCGCGAGGCCTCGACGAAGGAACCGCGCAGCGCGAGGTCCTCGACGGGGTAGCCGGTCAGCGCCATCTCGGGGAACGCCACCAGGTGGGCGCCCTGCTCGGCGGCGTGCCGGGTCCAATGGACGACGGAGTCGGCGTTGGCGACGATGTTGCCGACGTGCGCGTCGATCTGATTCAGAGCGAGACGAAGTTGGGGCACGGCCCCACTCTAATCTCTAATCGTCGTTCTGACGCGATGTCCCTGACGCGGTGTCCCGGAAAGCCCTTCGGGACACCGCGTCGGACCGGATCGGTCCGACGCGGACCGACACGGTCCGGGGGCTCAGCCGAGCGTGCCGCTCCAGATGGCGCCGTCGTACTTGCCGATGCCGGGCGCGATCTCGAACTGGATGCCCTTGGTGCCCTCGGGCAGACCGAAGGCGAAGACGCCGGTGGCCGACTGGCCCGGCAGCAGCGAACCGGAGAACGGCCGCTCCACCTTGAAGTCGTACATCCGCTTCGACTCCAGCCCCTTGTCGTCGCGCGCGGAGGGCAGCGCGGCGCGCAGCTCGACCTTCTCCTTGGAGTTGTTGGTGATGGTGACGGTCACCTTCGCCGCGAACTTCGGGCGGTCCGGGTCGTACTTGTTGGGCTCCGGCGTGTATCCGGCGGCCTCCTTGACCGCGACCTCGACCCCGTCGGGGTAGGTGAAGGCCTGGCCGAAGGGCAGCGCGGAGGTCTTGCCCGGGATGTCGGTCCTGGGGCTCGGGCTCGGGCTCTCGTCCCCGAACTCGTCCTCGTCGTCCCAGGAGTCGCGGTGCGACGGCGGCAGGCCCTCGTTGACCTGCTTGTCGATGCTCTTGACGATCTGGCTGGTGAAGTACGTCCCGGCGCCCGCCGCGACCAGACCGAGCACGCCGAGCACCGTGCCGGCTATGGCCATGGTCTTGCGCGGGGCGCCCTTGGACGCCTGGACCATGCCCGCGATGCCGAGGCCGATGGCGACCAGCGCCAGCAGCGCGCCGCCCCAGAAGAAGAAGGGGATGAAGCCGATCGGCACGCTCAGCACGCCGCAGACCAGGGCCGCCACGGCCATGCCGTTGTTCTGCGGGGCGCCGGAGGCGCCCGGGTAGGGCATGTTGGTGTAGACGCCGCCGTGCGGGCCCCAGGGGTTCGCGGGCGGCTGCGGCTGACCGTACGGCTGTGCGCCGCCGGGCGCGCCCGGCGCGCCGGCGGACGGCGGGCCGAAGGGCGACGGCGACGGCGGCGCGAAGGGGGAGGGCGCGGGCGCGGTCGGCGGGGTGGTCGGCGCGGTGGCCGGAGCCGCCGGGGCGGCGGCCTGCGCGGGCACGGCCGGGGTCCCGATCTCGGTCGCCGCGTGGTGCACCGACGGGGCCGCGGGAGCCGCGGGGGTCGTGGGCGCCGGGGTGCCCTCGGCCACCGTCGGCGGGCCGGACGGCGCGGCCGCGGGCGGCGTGTCGGCGGGCGGCGCGCCGACGGGCGGCGTGTCGGCGGACGGCTTCGAGGGCTTGCTCAGGTCCAACGAAAATCCTCATGTAGGGGTGCGGCGCGGTGATCTTCCACCCTGCCACGCCCCGCACCCCCGACCAACCGGATTGCCGGCTCCCGGATCAGGCCCCGGGAGCCGGCCCCCGGGCCGTCAGCGCCGGTACCCCAGCACCGTCATCATCCCGGCCTCCGCGTGGTAGACGTTGTGGCAATGCAGCATCCACAGCCCCGGGTTGTCGGCGTCGAAGTCGGCGGTGAGGGCGGCCCCCGGCAGGATCACCGCGGTGTCCTTGCGGGCGCCGCCCGGCTGCCCGCCGAGGGCGAAGGTGTGCCCGTGCAGGTGCAGCGGGTGCCACATCGTTGTGGAGTTGTTGAACTCCAGCCGGACCCGTTCGCCCGCCTTCACCGGGTGCCGCTGGTCCGCCGTGTAGGGCTTCCCGTCGAAGGCCCAGTCGTACGCCGCCATCCCGCCCGTCAGCTCGACGCGCAGGGTGCGGTCGGGCGCGCGGGCGGCGAGCGCCACGGCCCCGGCGGCCCGCAACCGGTCCGCGGTCAGGGGCGCGGCGGCCAGCTCGGCGGGCCGGGTCGCGGCGGTGGGCGCCGTCCCGCTCCCGGTGCGCAGCAGCGCGAGCGCCGAGGCGCCGTCCCCCTTGCCCTCGGCCAGCGCGGTCAGCGGGAAGACGCCGTCCCCGGCCGTGACGAGGACGTCGTAGCGCTCGCCCATGCCGAGCAGCAGCGAGCCGGTCCGCGCGTGTTCCACGGGGAAGCCGTCGGTGTGCGTGACCGTCAGTTCGTGGCCGCCGAGGGCGAGCCGGAAGGCGGTGTCCCCGCCCGCGTTGATGATCCGCAGCCGGATCCGCTCGCCGGGGCGGGCCGTGAAGACGGAAGGGTCCCGCGCCGTGCGCCCGTTGACCAGGTAGTGCGGGTAGGCGACGTCGCCGGTGTCCTTGCCGAGCACGGCGCTGCCCCCGCCGCCCATCAGCATGCGCGAGGGCCCGGAGGGCGCGGAGCCGGAGGCGGCGGGGGCGGGGGAGCCGGGCGTCACGGCGCCCATGTCGTGGCCGCCGTGGCCCGCCGCCGGGCCCATGCCCCGGCGGAGTTCGGTGAGCACGGCGTCCGGGGTGGAGCCGTCGATCCCGTCCAGCCAGTCGTCCAGGACCACCACCCACTCCTTGTCGTAGGACAGGGGCTCCTTCGGGTCCTCGACGATCAGCGGGGCGTACAGCCCGCGGTCCTGCTGGACCCCGGAGTGCGGGTGGAACCAGTACGTCCCCGGGTGCGGCACGGCGAAGCGGTACGTGAACGACGCGCCCGGGGCGATGTCCCGCTGGGTGAGCCCCGGCACCCCGTCCATGTCGTTGCGCAGCGCCAGGCCGTGCCAGTGCAGGGAGGTGGCCTGCGGCAGGTGGTTGGCCAGGGTCAGGGCGAGGGTGCCGCCCGCGGTGACCCGCACCTCCTGGCCGGGCAGTCGGTCGCCGTAGGCCCAGGAGCGCGCGGTCAGGCCCGCCCCGAGGTCCAGCGGGCCCGCGGTGGCGGTCAGTTTCACCTCGCTGATCGGGCCGGTGGCCTTGCGGGCCGCCTCCGCGGCCCGGACCTCGGGGCCGGCGGGGTCGACGTAACCGCCGGGGGCGGAAGGGGCGGATCCGCCGCCCATGGAGCCGCCGCCCATGGATCCGTGGTCCATGGATCCGTGGTCCGTGCCCGAGCCGCCGGAGCAGGCGGCGAGCAGGGCGGATCCGGCGACGGCGGCGGAGGCCCCGAGCACGGACCGCCGGGTGGGGAGGGTGGGGCGGGGCGTGCTGCTGGTGGTTGCGGGAGAGCGCATGGAAGTGCACCTCGTGGGTGTGGTGACGCGTGGGTGGATGGGCGACGACCGCCGTCGCTCCCGCGGGCGTGCGGGGGCCACGGCGCGGCCCGTCCTATACGCGCAGCACCACCAGTCGGGCGAGGAGTTCCCGGCCCGTGGGCGGATCGGGCCCGCCGTGCGCCCGCACCCCGCGGGCCTCCGGCCGAGCGGTGGCCGCGGCCCCGGTCCGCGCCAGCGCGAGCACGCTGGCGAGGCTGATCCCGGCGAGCAGCACGGCCAGGCACACCGACATGGGGTCCATCGCCATCCCGCCGTCCGGCCCCTGCACCCGCGTCCCCGCCGCGTCGGCGGGTGCGGGCGCGGCCGGGGCGGGCGCGGCCGGGGCGGGCAGGACACCGTCGGGCGCGGAGTGGTCGGGCACGGCGTGGGCGGCGGGTGCGGGCGCCCCGTGGGCAACGGCGTGGGCGGTCGCTGCGTCCTGTCCGACAGGGGAGTCGTCCGGGTGGCCCAGCGTGTGCATGGTGACGATGCCCAGCAGCAGCGCGGCGAGCAGCAGCACCCGGGACCACCGGGCGGCTCGCGGCGTGCGGCGGGCAGCGGACGTCATGCGCGGCAGCTTACCCCGGGTGGGTATCCGATGATCCGATTGACCCGGCTGACCCGGCCCTGCTTAGGATTGGTCCCACTATGTCCACAAACGGTACGCGGCGCGTCGCCGCCCTCATCGGCCTGGGCGCCGCCGCCTACACCGCCTGGGTGCTCGAAGTCGTGCTGTCCACCGGCCTGAACCCCATCGAGACCTACGTCAGCGAACTCGCCGCCCAGGACCAGCCGCTCGGCGGCCTCTTCCGGGCCACCGACTTCACCGCGGGCCTGCTGGCCTTCGCGGGCGGCCTGTTCGCCCTCCTGCGGCTGCGCACCGACGCCGGATCCCGGCGGCCCTGGGCGGTCATCGGCTGGGCGGGCGTCACCCTCTTCGGCGCCGCCACCGCCGCCGACGCCTGGCTGCCGCTCAGCTGCACCCCGACCGTCGATCCCGAATGCGCCGCCCGGGAGACCGCCGGCCTGGTCCCCGCGACCCACCAGGCCCACGCCATCAGCAGCAGCCTGGCCATGACCGGGGCCCTCGTCGGCATAGTCGCACTGACCGTCGCCGCGCGCCGGTACGGCTGGTGGGCCCCGCTCGCCCGCTACGGCCCGGCGCTCGTGACGCTGGAGCTCCTCGCCACCGCGTGGACCCTGAGCGCGATCGCCCTCTTCACCGCCGGGCGCGGGACCTGGGCCCTGGGCGCGGGCCAGCGGCTCCAGGTGCTGTTCGTCGCGCTCTGGCTCGGCCTGCTCGCGTACTCCGTCCACAAGGAGCGCCGCACGTGACGGGCGCCCGGGGGACCGGCCGCGGGGCGTACGAGGGCTTCGTGCGGTCCGGCGACGGCGTGCCGCTGCACGTGGTGGTCGAGGGCGGCGGACCGGTCTGCGTGCTCGCCGCCGGGCTCGGGCTCGGCTGGTTCGACTGGGACCCGGTGGCCGCGCTGCTGGCCCCGCACCGCACCGTCGTCCGCTTCGACCGCCCCGGCCACGGTCTCAGCGCCCCCGCCGCCGAGCCGCCGACCGCCGCGGGCGAGGCCCGCCGGATCGCGGCGCTGCTCGACGCGCTCGGCCCGGTCGGCAGGGCCCCCGCCACCGTGGTCGGCCACTCCATCGCGGGCTTCCACGCCGAGGCCTTCGCCCGCCTGTACCCGGCCCGGGCCGCCGCACTGGTGCTGCTCGACAGCAGCGTCGAGGAGGAACCCCCGCGGCCGCTGCTCCCGGCCGCCGTGCGCGGCGGCGCCGCGCGGGCGCTCGGGCGGGCCGTCACCGCCGCCGGACTGCCCGCCGCCGTCGGGCCGCTGCTGCGCCGGGCCGGGGTACGGGCCTCGCGGACCGGCGGCGCCGACCCGGCCGCGCGGGAGCTCGTACGCCGCTGCTACCGCACCGGCCGGGTCTGGCGCGGGACCCTGCTGGAGAACTCCCGCTACCCGGACGTGGCCGCCGAGGTGCTGGCCCTGCGCGCGGCGCACCCGCTGCACGCGCCCGTCACCGTGCTCGCCGGCTACGACGGCTCCGCGCGCCCGGGCGCGCTGCACTGGCTCGGCCGCCAGGCGGACCTCGCCGACCGGCTGGGCGCCCGCTTCGAGGTGGCCGACCCCTCGGGGCACATGGTCATGCTGGACCGCCCGGACCAGGTGGCCCGGACGATCCTGGACGCGGCCCAGGCCCGCGTGGCGCCCGGCGGTCGGCCCCGGGCGTAGGGGGCGTCCCGGCAGGGCCCGCGGGGGCCCCGCTCACGGGCGCGGTGCGGCTCCGCGCTTGGCCAGCATGTCCGCCATCAAGGTCAGCTCCGACTGCTGCGCCTCGGCCATCCCCTGGGCCAGCTTCTGCTCGGCAGGGGTCCGGCAGAGCTTCGCGCAGCCCAGCGCCATCGCGACCCCGCCCTTGTGGTGGTCGGTCATCAGCTGGAGGTAGAGGACCTCGGCGTCCCGCCCCTGGGCGGCGCCGAGCCGCACCAGCTCCTCCTTGGTGGCCATCCCGGGCATCAGCGCGCCCGGCTTGGTCGTGGCGCCGGAGTGCCCCGCCATGCCGTCCGTGCCCGCCGTGCCCTGCGCGTCGCCCATGCCGCCCATGCCGCCCATGTCGTGGGCGCCGGCCCCGTCGCCGGCGTTCATCCAGGACATCGGCGGGTCGGCGGGCGTCACCTTCGGCAGCCCCCACAGGTCCAGCCAGCCCAGCAGCATCCCGCGCTGGTTCGCCTGGGTGTTGGCGATGTCGTAGGCGAGGCTGCGGGTCGCCTCGTCCTGGGTGCGGTCGCGCACGATGAACGACATCTCCACCGCCTGCTGGTGGTGCACCGCCATGTCCCGGGCGAACCCCGCGTCCGGGGAGGACACCGCGGGCACCCGCCCGGGGCCGTCCGCCGCGTCCGCGGTGCCTCCGCTCACCGCCGCGATCATCGTCGCCGCCGCCGCGAAGAGCAGCGCCAGTACCACCGCGCTGCCCGCCGCCCAGTAGGTACGGCTCACTTCTGGTCCAGGCCGCTCGTGCAGGCCGCACCGGGCTCCGGGGTCTGCGTGCCCTGGACGTAGGTGCTGAAGAACGTGTCCACGCGCGGGTCCGTCGCCTTGTCCACGCTGAGCTGCTTGCCCCAGGCGCTGAGCATGATCGCGCCGGACTGGGTCTTGTCCGGGCTCATCAGCGTGTACGGGGTCTTGCCCACCTTCGCCGCGAGCGCGTCGACGTCCGCCTTGGCGGCCTTGTCGTTGTAGGTGACCCAGACCGCGCCGTGCTCCAGCGAGTGGACCGCGTTCACCTCGGGGATCGGGTTCTTGTAGACGTCGCCGTTGCAGTTCATCCAGCGCGGGTTGTGGTCACCGCCGACCGGGGGGTTCATCGGGTACGACACCGGTGTGTCGACGTGCGTGCGCCCGAGCTTCTTGGCGTCCCAGCTCGCCACGCCGGTCACCGCGTCCGTGGTGAAGCCGGGAGGGGCGTCCTTCTTGTCCATCTGGTTCTTCAGCACGTACCCGCCGAAGCCGACGAGCCCGGCGACGAGGACCGTGGACCCCGCGACGACGAGGATCTTGTTGCGCCGGTCACGGGACTTCTCCGCCCGGCGCATGTCGGCTATGCGCGCCTTGCGGGACTGGTCCGGGGTGCTGCTGGACTTGCTCGCCATGTCAGTCCTTCTGCGGGGAGGGGCGTGCTGGGGGGACCCCTTTGGGCGCAGGGTAATGCTCATGACCGCTCCAAGGTCAGTCCGGGGGTGCCACGAGCTTGCCGGGGTGCGTAATCTGGCGGAAACCACCGCTCGCGATACTGGGTACGCCCGACCGTGCCCCACGGCCGCTGGATGTGGTGCACAGGCCGTCTGAACTGCGAGGATGAAGGCATGGACAAGCAGCAGGAATTCGTCCTCCGGACGCTCGAGGAGCGCGATATCCGCTTCGTGCGCCTGTGGTTCACCGACGTACTGGGCTTCCTGAAGTCCGTAGCGGTCGCGCCCGCAGAGCTGGAGCAGGCCTTCGACGAGGGCATCGGCTTCGACGGCTCGGCGATCGAGGGCTTCGCCCGGGTCTACGAGTCGGACATGATCGCGAAGCCGGATCCGAGCACGTTCCAGATACTGCCGTGGCGGGCGGAGGCCCCCGGTACCGCGCGGATGTTCTGCGACATCCTGATGCCCGACGGCTCCCCCTCCTACGCGGACCCGCGCTACGTCCTCAAGCGCATCCTGAACAAGACCTCCGACCTGGGCTTCACCTTCTACACCCACCCGGAGATCGAGTTCTTCCTGCTCAAGGACAAGCCGCTGGACGGCACGCGGCCCACCCCCGCGGACAACTCGGGCTACTTCGACCACACCCCGCAGAACGTCGGCATGGACTTCCGCCGCCAGGCGATCACCATGCTCGAATCCATGGGCATCTCGGTGGAGTTCAGCCACCACGAGGGCGCGCCGGGCCAGCAGGAGATCGACCTGCGCTACGCCGACGCCCTCTCGACGGCCGACAACATCATGACCTTCCGCCTGGTGATGAAGCAGGTCGCCCTCGAACAGGGCGTCCAGGCCACCTTCATGCCGAAGCCGTTCTCGGAGTACCCCGGCTCGGGCATGCACACCCACCTCTCCCTCTTCGAGGGCGACCGCAACGCCTTCTACGAGTCGGGCGCCGAGTACCAACTCTCCAAGGTGGGCCGCTCCTTCATCGCGGGCCTGCTGCGCCACGCCGCCGAGACGGCCGCGGTCACCAACCAGTGGGTCAACTCCTACAAGCGCATCTGGGGCGGCTCCTCGCGCACCGCGGGCTCCGGCGGCGAGGCGCCCTCGTACATCTGCTGGGGCCACAACAACCGCTCGGCCCTGATCCGCGTCCCGATGTACAAGCCGGGCAAGACCGGCTCCTCGCGCATCGAGGTCCGCTCGATCGACTCCGGCGCGAACCCCTACCTGACGTACGCGGTCCTCCTGGCCGCGGGCCTCAAGGGCATCGAGGAGGGCTACGAACTCCCGGCCGGCGCCGACGACGACGTCTGGGCCCTCTCCGACGCGGAACGCCGCGCGATGGGCATCGAACCCCTCCCGCAGAACCTGGGCGAGGCCATCTCCCTGATGGAGCGCAGCGAACTCGTCGCGGAAACCCTGGGCGAGCACGTCTTCGACTTCTTCCTGCGCAACAAGAAGCAGGAGTGGGAGGAATACCGCAGCGAGGTCACGGCCTTCGAACTCCGCAAGATGATGCCGGTGCTGTAACCGCAGGTCAGCAGCACTGTCAGAATTTTCTGACACTCAGGGCCGGTGGTCGATGACCACCGGCCCTGTAGACCTCGTCCACGACCTCCAGCGTGCGCTCGTGCCGCAACGCGTGCATTCCGTGCTCGCGCGCGGCCTGGCGGCGCTCTGCGGGCCGCGGCTCCGGGATGATGCCGGCCTGCACGAGGGCGAACTTCCACACGGGGTGACGTCCACGGGTGCGAAGTCCTCGCTGTGCGTCTTGGGTGCGTGCGCCACGCGATCGGGGAGCGGGATGCCCGTTGACCACCCTCACCTGAAAGGTGACGTACAGCCACCCGCTCTCGTGGTTCACCGCGTCCACGCCGAGTCCGAAGATCTCGCGCTGGCGCACAGGCCCGCACGGGGTACGAGAAGGGCGGGAAGTCCCTTCGCGTCATGGTCACGACCCTGCCGAGCGACCGGCACGTGATGCGCTACTCCGTACTGGCGGACTGATGCTGACCTCCGCCCCGCACGCGAGGAACAGGGCATGGCTGTCCACACCGCAGTCCCTCTCGCCGCCGAAGCTCCCGGCGTTTCTGAGCGCATCTGGTACGCGTCCTACGGCTCCAACATGCACATGGACCGACTGAGCACCTACATCTCAGGCGGGACGCCCGCTGGGGCGACCCGCACGTACCCCGGCTGCCGGGACCACCGGGCGCCGGAACGGTCGATCGCCGTCGAGCTGGAGGGATGCCTGTACTTCGCGACCGAGTCCCCGGTGTGGACAGGAGGCAGGGGCTTCTACGACCCGACGGCACCCGGCCGCATGCGAGGGCGCGCTCACCTCGTGACGGTGAGCCAGATGTCCGACATCGCCGCGCAGGAGATGTACAAGGAGCCGGGGACAGACCTGGACCTGACCACCGTCCTGCGCCTGGGCCGGGCTGAGTTGGGGCCGGGGCGCTACGAGACGTTGATCTGCCCGGGGGCGATCGAGGGGGTCCCCTTGTTGACGTTCACCGCGCCATGGACGCTCCAGGACATCGAGCCACTCATGCCGTCCGCCGCGTACCTGCGGTACCTCGCCGGTGGCCTGCTGGAGTCTGGACCATGGGAAGAGCGGGACATCGCCGATTACCTCACCTCTTGCCCTGGAGCAGCAGGGAACTGGACGCCGACACAGGTGTTGGAGCTACTGAGAGGCGGCACCAGTTACTAGCGTCGCCCACCTCAAACTGGCGACCCCTGCGCCAATTGGCACCAGAAAGACGAAATGCCGGAATCAGAGAAAGTTGCCCAGGGAAGGGGCGCGGCGCCGTAGCCTTGCAGGTCAGTAAGCCTGCTCCCTGCGCCCGCGGGGATGAACCCTGCCGACCCGCCCGCGCCCGGGCCACCAGGGACTGCTCCCCGCACCCGCGGGGATGAACCCAACTGGAACCGTCACCTCTTGGACGTGGCCAGCTGCTCCCCGCGCCCGCGGGGATGAACCCAACGTCGCGGCGGTCCAGGAGATGCAGCGCCTGGGCTGCTCCCCGCGCCCGCGGGGATGAACCCTGCTCCGCTACCTTCTCCGGGGCGCTCAGGTCCTGCTCCCCGCGCGCGCGGGGATGAACCCACCTCCAACCGGGTGGCCTCGGCGAGGGCGTCCTGCTCCCCGCGCCCGCGGGGATGAACCCGCGGTCGTTTCGGGCTTCAACACGGCGGTCGACTGCTCCCCGCGCCCGCGGGGATGAACCCGCCGTGTACGAGGTCGAGGCCCTGATCCTCTACTGCTCCCCGCACGCGCGGGGATGGTCCCTCGGGAGGGGGGTCGCCGAGGCGTTGGGGGTGCAGTATCGGCAGCTCACGGCCGTTCATTTCCTGCACTTCGGGAACTTCTTGGCCGAGAAGGTGGATTCGCAGAAGCTTCGGAACGACACCTTGAGCGAGATGTGCAAGTCCCTCGCGGGGGCCCTGAAAGCGCCGGAGGGCGGGCCCGGCCCCCCGTAGGGTGCGGGCCCGCCCTGCGGCGGGGTGGGGCGGGGTCAGGACTTGGCCAGGGTGACCAGCTTGGTCTTGGTGGCCGTGACGACCTTGCCGCCGTCCGGGTCGTAGGCGCGGGTGGCCAGGTCGAGGGCCACCGTGCCCTTGACGAAGGGGACGGGGGTGTCCCCGAGGGTCCAGGCCGTGGCCTTCCAGGGGACCTGCTTGCCCGGGGTGCACGCGACCTCGATGGAGCCCACGATGCCGCTGGTGGTGGTGTGCTTCAGCTGCTGGACCGCCGTGCCGCTGATGTACAGGGTGACGGGCTTGGAGCAGGTGACCGTGCCGTGCACGGTGGCGCGGGCGGTCGGGGTGGTGGCCGTGCCGTCGGCGGCGATGGCCAGGTTCAGGGCCAGGCGGGCCGGGACGGGCGTCGCGGTGATGTTGAGCTCGCCGTGCAGGACATTGCGGTCGTCGCAGTCCTGGTTGTAGTAGACGTGCAGCTCCTTCACCGTGCGCCCCGGACCCCACTCCAGCTTCTTGATGCCGAAGGCGCCGGTGAGGGAGGCGCAGCCGCCGCGGTAGCCGTTGGCGAACACGCTCGGTACGGCGGGACGCGGCCCAGTCTCCGGGAAGCGGACCGCGTCGGCGTAGTCGCCCACGGCCAGTTCCTGGCCCGCGGGCGCCGCCAGGTCGAAGGTCCACGGGTCGCCCGACCGGTTGATGGTCACCGAGATCGAGCCGTGGTCGGCGGAGGCGGTCGCGCCGAAGACGTCGCCGTCCGTCGAGGCGTACCAGCGGGCCTGGTCGTCGCCGCCCTCGCCCGGGTCGCCGGACCACATGAACGTGCTGTTCCCGACCGGTGCGGCCTCGGCGACGGCGCCGCCGAGCAGGCCGGCCGCGGCCGGCAGGACCATGGCGAGCAGGGCGGCCGTGCGGACCAGGCCGCGTCCGGGCATGCGTATCTTCACTGTTCGGTTCCCCCCGAGTGGTGTGACGTCACGATGATCTTTGCCTGTTGGTTCAGGACATGGCAAGACGCAACATCAGGGGATTTCGGGGGACTTCGGGGACAGGGGTCAGGGGCGGGTGACCGCCGGGCGCCAGATCGTGCGCGAGACGCGGCTCAGGCTCAGGTCGGCGATGTCCGGGAGCGTGGTGGTGACGTGCAGTTCCGCGTCCAGGCCCAGGACCGCCGTGGTCGTGGCGCCGGCCGCGTCCAGGATGCTGGACGGCGCGCCCGCGTACAGCATCTGGGACTCCGTCCAGGCGGGCGCCGAACCGAGGGCGGTCGTGCTGATGGTGCCCGTGTCGGCGCGGCCCGTCAGCAGTCGGCCCGCGACGCTCACCGCGCCGTACCCGGCCCGCCCGCCCGCCTCCGCCACGTGCGAGACGACCGGCTTCGGCCCGCCCACCGTGACCAGCGCGCTGCGCACGGTGCCCGAGTCGGGGCGGCGGAAGTACAGCCGTACGCCGTCCCCTTCGGCGACGGCCGACACCGGGCCCGTGGTGGCCGGGAGGTCCGTGGCGAGGGGGCCCTGGAGGGGTCCGCCCGGGGTCTGCTGGGTCCAGGCCAGGACCGACTTGGAGGTGGCGGCGTACACGTGGCGGCGCCCGGCCGCGTCGGTCATGGCCACCGGGTCGCCCTGGAGGTCCTCGCCGCCGAGCTTCTGCCACGGGCCGAAGGCGCCGCCGGGGGTCTGCTGCTCGCGGGCGCGCAGGGTGTGCTGCGCGTCGCGCACGTACACGGCCAGGCGGCCGTCGGCGCCCACGGTGACGGCCGGACCGCCGAGGTCCGAGGTGCCGGACGCGTCGGAGCCCTCGGGGGTGCCGAGCACCTGCCACGGGCCGAACGGGCCGTCGGGCGCGCCCTGGACGGCGTACACGACCTCGCGCCGGTAGTCCTGCGGCTGCGCGCCCGCCGTGGTGCGGGTGCCGAGAACGCCGATCCGGCCGTCGGGGAAGCGGACGGCGGTGGCGCCCGGGTCCATGCCGGGACCGGGCAGCAGCTCGGGGCCGGCCCACTGGGCCTGCGGGCCGGTGCGGGTCCAGTACGCCATGCGGCCGTCGAGGACGGAGAAGGCCCAGAGGCGGCCGGCGACGCCGTCGGTCAGCCAGGAGGTGTCCTCGCCGCGGGAGTAGCGGATGCTCTGTGCCCAGTTGTGGCCGGTGGGGCGGGGGGCGACCTTGCGGTCGCCGCAGCCGTAGGGGCTGCCGCAGTAGTCGGTGCGGTCCAGCCAGGCGTAGGTCTTGAGGAAGTTGACCTTCGCCTCGACCGTCTCGGGGTCGAGGGAGTGGGGCAGGGCGCTGTTGGCGTAGCCGAGGTAGTTCTGCACCGAGAAGTGCGGGCGGGCGGTGACCTCCGCGTAGCGTTCGGTGGCCGCCTGGACGAAGCGGGCGCCGTACATGTGGTCCTGGTGGTCGGTTATCTTCCCGTCCTTGGCGTACCGGCCCGGCGTCGGATCCTGCATCCGTATCGTCGTCGGCTGGTATTGCTCCAGGATGCCGGTTATCGCCCGTATCGTCTGGTCCTTGGTGTAGGTGAAGGTCTGCTTCACCGGGCTGCCGGAGGTCAGCAGCGAGGGCAGTGCGGCGACTTGGCCGTTCCACAGGCCGCGCAGGCTCTCGGGGCGGTCGTCGGCGATGGTGCGGGCCTCGGTCAGCTGCATCCACACCAGGTTGATCTGGGGCTTGGCGACCAGGACGTCCTGCTCGGCCCAGCCGCCCCCGGCGGTGGGGATCACGGTGCGCTTCCAGGCGCTGGTGCGGTCGCCGGTGGCCATCTGGGCGTAGGCGGAGCGGATGCCGTTCTGCCGGGCCTCGGCGTAGTGGGCCCGGTCGGCCGGCTGCGCCGGATCGTTGAAGGACGGCCCGACGGCCTCGTTCTTGCCGTCGGCCTCGCCGGAGGTGAGGTAGGCGGTGGTGACCTTGCGCCCGGAGAGCAGCGAGCGGCTCAGATCCGGGTTCATGAAGAAGAGGTCGTCGTCGGGGTGGGCGACGATCTGCAGCACCGAGCCGCCCGTGGTGCTCGGCGGTACGGACACGGCCTGGCGGACCTGACCCGGCCCCTGCGCGCCCGGACCGGAACCCGCGATGAAGCCCTCGCCGTGGGCGACCGCGAGCACGCCGGTGGCACCGGCGGTGAGCACGGTGAGCAGGGTCGCCAGGCGTACGCGGCGGGAAACGGGCATCGGTCACGCCTTGGGGTCGTTCGGGTGCGGAAGAACCGCCGTGCAGTCAGAAAGAGGTCAATGCGGCGAACTTGGTTCACCGTTTCGACCGATGACTCCACTGCTTCCGGGCGTGACCGATTTTGATTGTGCACCGTGGGCGGGTACGGGACGGTAAATGACCGGATTGTGGACGTACCGAACCCGACCTCTAGGTCCCCGCTCGTGCCGAATTGGCCTAATTTAGCCGGTGGGCAACGTCACTGCCCCGGGCCGGTCGGCGTCACGGCCCCGCGCTCCCCGGGCCGTGGTCCGTCGTCCGTGGGCCGACCGGCTGCCAGGGTGCCAGCCGCGCCGTGGGGGAGTCCGCCGCCGAGCTCAGGTAGAGCCGCGCGTCGAGTCCCAGGACGGCCAGGCCGATCACGTTCCGGCCGGTCGGGGCGCTCGCGGGGGAGCCGACGAACATCAGCGCCGAGCGCTGCCACGCCGGGCCCGCGCCGATGGCCGACCCCAACGCGCCGCCCACCGAGCGGCCCGCCACCAGGTGCCCGGTCGCCGTCACCGCGCCGAAGCCCTGCGGGCCGCCCAGCTCCGTGACCGCGGACACCTCGAACCCGCCGGGCGCCGGGGGCGCGGCGCCGGGGGTACCCGCCACCGCGGCCCTCGCCGTCACCAGAGCCGTGCGCACGTCGCCCGAGCCCGGCTTGCGGAACCACAGCCGCACCCCGCCGTCCCGGGCCGCCGCCGTCAGCGGCAGCGTGGTCGCGGGCAGCCCGGTGGGCGTGGCCGGGCCGGGCGCCGCGCCCGCCGTCGGCGCCACCCAGGCGAGCACCGTCGACGGGGTGCTCGCGAACACCATCCGGCGGCCCGCCGCGTCGGTGGCCGTGGCGGGGTTGCCGTGCAGGTCGCGGCCGCCGAGCCGGTCCCAGGGGCCCCAGGAGCCGTCCGCGCCCCGGGTGCGGCCGCGCAGGGTGTACGCGCCGTCGCGGACGTACACCGCCAGGCGCCCCGCACCGTCCACCGAGACCGCGGGGGCGCTGATGTCGGAGGTCCAGTCCGCGTCGTCGGCCTCGGGGGTGCCGAGCGGGTCCCACGCGCCGAACTCCACCGACCCCGCGGACTTCTGGACGGCGTACACGACGTCGCGCCGGTAGTCCTGCGGGCGGGCGCCGAAGGAGGTGCGGGTGCCGAAGACGGCGATCCGACCGTCCGGGAGGGTCGTCGTCGACACGCCCGGGTCCATGCCGGTGCCCGGCAGCAGCCGGGGCCCGTCCCAGGCGCCGAGCAGTCCGTCGCGGTGCCAGAGGGCCACCTGCCCGTCCAGGACGCGGAAGGCCCACAGCCCGGCGTGCGCGTCGGGCGCCAGCCAGGAGGTGCTGTTGCCGCGGGCGTAGTGGATGGACTCGGTCCAGTGGTTGCCCGAGGGGTGGTCGGCGACCTTGAGGTCGCCGCAGCCCGCCGCGCTGCCGCAGCGGTTCGCGCGGTCGAGCCAGGCGTAGGTGTCCAGGCTGTCCAGCTTCTCCCGGGCCTCCCGCGCGTCCAGGGCGGCGGGCAGGGAGCCGTTGAAGTAGCCGAGGTAGTTCTGCACCGCGAAGTGCGGGCGGTCCTTCACCTCGGCCGCGTACCGGGCGAGGGCGCGCTGCACGAACCGGGCCCCGTAGAAGTGGTCCTGGTGGTCGGTGTACCGCTTGTCGTCCGGGTAGCGGCCGGGGGTCGGGTCCTGGGCGCGCACGGTGGTCGGCCGGTACGTCGCCAGCACGCCCGCGAGCGTCCGGACGACCTGCTCCCCGGTGTACGCGAACGCCCCGCGCACCGGGGTGCCGGAGGACAGCATCGACTCCAGGCGGGCGACCCGGCCGTCCCACAGGCCGTGCAGGCTGTCGGGCCGGTCGGCGTAGACGTTGCCCGCCTCGCGCAGTTGGAGCCACAGCAGGTGTACGGAGGGCTCGGCGACCAGGACGTCCAGCTCGGCGCGGCCGCCCCCGGCCGTGGGTACGGACGTACGCCGCCAGGCGCTGGTGCGGTCGCCGGTGGCCATCTGGGCGTAGGCGGCGCGGATGCCGTTCTGGCGGGCCTCGGCGTAGGCGGCCTTGTCGGCGGGCGGGGCGCCGCCGCCCGGCTTCTCCGCGTCGCCGTTGATCCCGTCGGCCTCGCCGGAGGTGAGGTAGGCGGTGGTGACCGGGTGTCCGGTGGCGATGGAGTTCCGCAGGTCCGGGTTCATGAAGTACAGGTCGTCGTCGGGGTGGGCGACGATCTGCAGCACGCTGCCGGGGTCCGGGGGATCGGGCAGGGCGTCCGGGACCTCCCTGGAGGCGCCGGCGGGGTCGGAGAGCCGCCCGAGCGCGTCGCCGCCGCGGGCGAGGACGAAGCCGCCGGCGACGAGCGCGGCGACCACGGCCAGCGCGGCGACGGCCCGGCCGCGGTGCGTGCGGCGGGTGCGGTGCCGGAGGGGCTCGCGCCCGCCGCCCACGCCACCCGCGCCGCGCCTGCCACCCGCGCCGCCCGCGCCGCCCACGCCGTGTGTGCCCGGCCGCCCGTGGTCGCCCGGTGTCCCGTCCGCGCCCGGTCTCCCGTGCGCGCCAGGCTTCCCGTCCGCGCCCGGCCGCCCGTGCCGCCCGTGGCGGCCCCGCGTTGCGCGCCCCTCGCCCGGTATCGGGGAAGGGGCGTCACGGGGGTCGGGCTCGTGCATCGGGGGGCCTCCGCGGGGGGACGCGCGAGGGGGTGCCGCGGGCCGGCCCCCATAACGGTCCATCGGTTCTTAAATCCGGCAATTCGCCTCATGATACTCATCGGTGAGCCGCCGCCCCGATCCGGCTAAGGTCGACCGAGGCAGAGCCAGGGCAGACTCTGCGTCGTGGCAGGAGCGGGAGGCGACGGGATGACGGTTCCCGGACGCAGGAGCAGCACCTTCATCCGGCTGGTGCGCAGCGGGTTCACGGATCCCTCGGCCGCCGCCCGGCTGCTGGACGACCCGGCGCTCGCCGCCGTCCGCACCGACCCCGTGCTCCTCGACGCCCTCGGCGCGACCGCCGATCCCGACCTCGCCCTGCTCGGCCTCGTCCGGCTCGCCGAGGCGCAGGCGCCCGAGGACCTCCCGCTGCTCCTCGACACGCTCGTCAGCGCCAAGCCGCTGCGCGACCGGCTGCTCGGCGTGCTCGGCGCCTCCGAGGCCCTCGCCGACCACCTCGCCCGCCACCCCCACGACTGGCGGGCCCTGGTCACCTACGAGTCGGCGGACCTGCACCCCGGCCTCGCCGAGTTCGAGCGCGGCCTCGCCGACGCCGCCGACCCGGTCGCGCTGCGCGTCTCCTACCGCCGCTGCCTGCTCTCCATCGCCGCCCGCGACGTCTGCGGCACCACCGACGTCGCCCAGGCCGCCGCGGAACTCGCCGACCTCGCCACCGCCACCCTGCGCGCCGCCCTGCGCATCGCGACCGCCGCCGCCCCCGAGGACGCCGCCCAGTGCCGGCTCGCGGTCATCGCGATGGGCAAGTGCGGCGGCCACGAGCTGAACTACGTGTCCGACGTCGACGTCATCTTCGTCGGCGACACCGCCCCAGGAGCCGACGAGGGCAAGGCCGTCCAGGCCGCCACCCGGCTCGCCTCCCACCTCATGCGGATCTGCTCCGAGACCACCGTCGAGGGGACCATCTGGCCCGTCGACGCCAACCTCCGCCCCGAGGGCAGAAACGGTCCGCTCGTCCGCACCCTCGCCTCCCACCTGGCCTACTACCAGCGCTGGGCCAAGACCTGGGAGTTCCAGGCCCTGCTCAAGGCGCGCGCCGTCGCCGGTGACCCCGACCTCGGGGCGCAGTACATCGACGCCATAACGCCGATGGTCTGGCAGGCCGCCGAGCGCGAGAACTTCGTGGCCGACGTCCAGAAGATGCGCCGCCGCGTCGTCGACAACATCCCCGCGGCCCAGGTCGAGCGCGAGCTGAAGCTCGGCCCCGGCGGCCTGCGCGACGTCGAGTTCGCCGTCCAGCTCCTCCAGCTCGTCCACGGCCGCAGCGACGCCACCCTGCACTCCGGCACCACCCTCGACGCCCTCCAGGCCCTCGCCGCCGGCGGCTACGTCGGCCGCACCGACGCCGCCCAGCTCGGGGACGCGTACCGCTTCCTGCGCGCCATGGAACACCGCATCCAGCTCTACCGCCTGCGCCGCACGCACCTCGTCCCCGAGGACGAGCGCGACCTGCGCCGCCTCGGCCGCTCGATGGGCCTGCGCACCGAACCCGTCGCCGAGCTCCACAAGGCCTGGCGCCGGCACGCCTCCGTGGTCCGCCGGCTGCACGAGAAGCTCTTCTACCGGCCGCTGCTGGACGCCGTCGCCCAGCTCGCCCCCGGCGAGACCCGGCTCTCCCCGCGCGCCGCCGGACAGCGCCTCGAGGCGCTCGGGTACGCCGACCCGGCCTCCGCCCTGCGCCACCTGGAGGCCCTGTCCTCCGGGGTCAGCCGCAAGGCCGCCATCCAACGGACCCTGCTCCCGGTGCTGCTGGGCTGGTTCGCGGACTCCGCCGACCCGGACGCGGGCCTGCTCGGCTTCCGCAAGGTCTCCGACGCCCTCGGCAAGACCCCCTGGTACCTGCGGCTGCTGCGCGACGAGGGCGCCGCCGCCGAGAACCTGGCCCGCGTGCTGTCCGCCGGGCGGCTCGCCCCCGACCTGCTGATGCGGGCCCCCGAAGCGGTGGCCCTGCTCGGCGATCCCGGCGGCCTCGAACCCCGTACGCACGACGCCCTCGCCCAGGAGGTGCTGGCCGCCGTCAACCGCGCCGACAACCCCGAGGTCGGGGTCGCGGCCGCCCGCGGGGTGCGCCGGCGCGAACTCTTCCGCACCACCGCGGCCGACATCATCGGCTCCTACGGCACGGAGGAGAGCCCGGCCGAGGAGGATCCCGGCGCCCTCGTCGACCGCGTCGGCAACGCCGTCTCCGACCTCACCGCCGCCACGATCGCGGGCGCCCTGCGCGCCGCCGTGCGCGGCCAGTGGGGCGACACCCTGCCCACCAAGTTCGCCGTCATCGGCGTCGGCCGCTTCGGCGGCCACGAGCTGGGCTACGGATCCGACGCCGACGTCCTCTTCGTCCACGAACCCCGCGAGGGCGTCGACGAACAGGAGGCCGCGAAGGCCGCGCAGACCGTCGTCGCCGAGATGCGCAGACTGCTCCAGCTGCCGACGGCCGACCCGCCGCTGCTCATCGACGCCGATCTGCGGCCCGAGGGGCGCTCCGGGCCGCTCGTGCGGACCCTGCCCTCCTACGCCGCCTACTACCGGCGCTGGGCCCTGACCTGGGAGAGCCAGGCGCTTCTGCGGGCGGAGCCGGTCGCGGGGGACCCGGAGCTCGGGGCGCGCTTCATCGACCTGATCGACCCGCTGCGCTACCCGGTCGAAGGGCTCGGGGAGGACGCGGTGCGGGAGATCCGGCGGCTCAAGGCGCGGATGGAGTCGGAGCGGCTGCCGCGCGGGGCGGACCCGACCCTGCACACGAAGCTGGGCCGGGGCGGGCTGAGCGACGTCGAGTGGACGGTCCAGCTGATCCAGATGCGGCACGCCTGGGCGGAACCGGGGCTGCGGACCACCCGGACCCGGCAGGCGCTGGCCGCGGCGCACGCGGCGGGCCTGATCCCGACCGAGGAGGCGCAGATCCTGGACGAGGCGTGGGTGCTGGCGACGCGGGTGCGCAACGCGGTGATGCTGGTGCGCGGGCGGGCCGGGGACACCTTCCCCTCCGACGCCCGGGAGCTGGCGGCGGTGGGGCGCTACCTCGGCTACGGGCCGGGCAAGGTGGGCGAGATGCTGGACGACTACCGCCGCACCACCCGCCGCGCCCGCGCGGTCGTCGACGACCTCTTCTACGGGGCGTAGCGGGCGCCCCGACCCCGGGACGGCGGGGCGAGATGGACAGGGGCGCGTCCTGTGACCTCGGTCTCTTTCGAGCCCCCCGGTGCTCTCCCCACCGCCTGTGAGTAAGGGGCGGGGGCACCGCGCACACCGTACGAACACGGAGCGTGACGGGCGGGGCTCCTCGGGCTCCCCCATTAGTGGGGGGTGTGGCGGCGCGGCGGTGGGGTGCGGGAGTCCGGGGGCGTGAAGCCCGCCGCTCCGTGCGCGGGGCGGCGCCCGCGCCCGCCGGGTGCCGGGGCGATCCCGGGGTACCAACCCGGGATTGCCGCCCCGACGTGCTGCGCTAGACCGGCCAGGGTTCAACGGCAGCGACAGCAATGTAACGGATTTTACTGGCTAGTAACTCCCGCATTCTCGGGATTTGAGGCGCCGACGATCCGCAACCCATTAATTCTGGGGCGTATGAAACGCCAATAATGATCGATCATCGTGAAGCTTTGGGTAAGGGTTGCACCCTTAAATAGCAGCGTCATGGGCACCGTCGGGCTGAGTTATCGTCTTTGGTTACTACAGGGCCATGTTCTTTCGTCGGCCGACCAATCCGGCGCGGCTCTGTATATCGCTAGACCGGCCACTGTTCGACGAAAGAGAGATTCATGGGAAGCTTCCTGCTCGCGGCCGTCCTGATCTTCGGAATCACGGCCGCCCTGCTCGCCTTCGTCGTCAAGGCGCTGTCCTCCACGCCCGCCCGGATCGCCGTCGTCGTGGGTGCCATCGTGGGGGTGCTGGTCGCCTTCCCGCCCGTCGTCGAGGCGCTCAAGAGCGAGAGGGCGACGCCGTCTCCCACGGCCCCGGCCCCGGTCGAGAGGGGGGTGCGGTGATGGCGTTCTGGAAGCCCAACGAACCGCTCCAACTCGGCTCGACGTTCCACGACATCAACGTCTCCACCGGCAGGATCGTGCGCCGACCGGGTTCGGCGAAGCGCCTGAGTTCGGTCTTCGACCTCAACCCGTTCCTGCGCGAGCTCCCGAAGGACCTGCGCAACAACCTGCGGGAGACGATGCGCACCTCCCGCGCCTACGGTCGGGGCACCGAACTGCGCGGCGTGGGCGTGGGCGGCACCGTCCACATCGTGCTCAGCGGGTGCGTGCGCGAGTGCACGACGCCCCCCGCCTCCACCGTGCGGATCCTGGGCGCGGGGGCGGTCCTGGGGTGCACCGAGGTCTTCGACGAGCGGATCCCGGCACCCCTCACCACCTGCCTGACCGAGACCTGGACCCTGTGCCTGCCGCTGGAGCGCCTGCGCGCGATGGCGGAGGCCAACTCCGTGCTGCTCAAGGCGATCGGGGTGTCCGTCACCGACCGGATGGAGGCGAGCGAGCGCATCTACAACCGTCTCGCCTACAAGTCGGAGCAGCGCCTCGCCGGGCTGCTCGCCCACCTCCTCATGCACTGCGCGGTGCCCGGGAAGCGCTACGACTTCATGATCGAGGGGCCCTCGCAGCACGACCTGGCCGCGGCGCTCAGCCTGAGCATCGGCTCGGTCGAGGGGGCCATGGCGTCGCTGCGCAAAAGCAACATCGTGATCACCGGATACCGCACGTACGAGTTCCCGTCCGTCCGCCGGCTGCTCGAGGCCAGCCAGATCAAGTTCCCGCCCGGCTCCCTCGCCGGAACCCTCACGTCTTTCCAGGCGCCGTAGTCGCGAGGGTGAGAAATAGATATATGCGCGGGGTCGGGATCAAGCCGACCCCGCGCATTTCCGTGCGCCCTCCCGCGGGTGGAAGTCGGGCGCCGGTACGAGGCCCTTCATATTAATGCTACATGGCAAAAAAATCCCATTTCGGTCATTGTGTTGAAATGCGGTGGAGATACCTCGCGGTAGAAGTCGACCGGGCTGCGCGGCGGGCCCCGATATGAGGTACCCCAGTGACAGGAGGGTTTCGGGGGGCGGGTGTGGGTAGGTACGGGCGGGTGCCGCCGAGGGGGCGTGCCCGGTGTTGCGCAGGAGGAGAAGCCATGGCCCCGTCCGACCGTTACCTCAAGGCCTGGGACGGTTTCTGGGAGGAGAGTTCCGGCGCCGAGGGCGAGGCCTTCTGGGACGCACCGGCCGCGTTGACCGCCGAGCGGGACCTCGGCCTGCTGGAGCCCTACGCCGACCCCCGGCTGCCCATCGCGGACCTCGGCTGCGGCAACGGCACCCAGACCCGCTTCCTCGCGACCCGCTTCGCCGCCGCCATCGGCGTGGACTTCGCCGAGGCCGCCGTGGCCCACGCCCGCCGCGCCGACCCGGCCCGGCTGGCCTCGTACGAGCGGCTCGACCTCACCGACGCCGAGGCCGCCCGCGCCCTGCACGACCGCCTCGGCGACACCCACGTCTACCTGCGGGCCGTCCTGCACCAGAGCGACCCCGAGGACCGCCCGGCCGTGGCCGCCTCCGTGGCCGCCCTGCTCGGGGACGCCGGCCGGGCGCTGGTGCTGGAGCCGACCGACCGGGCCGAGACGGTCCTGCACACCCTGGGACCGACCCCGAAGCTGCTGCGCGTCAGGCAGCACGACCTGCGCCCCGGCCGCGTGGTCGACGGCGAGGTCGCGGAGCTGCTGCGCGGGGCCGGGCTGCGGATCCTGGAGCAGGGCCCGACCGTGCTCGCCATGAGCGAGGTACGGGAGGACGGGACCCCCGTCGAACTCCCGGCCCGGTGGTTCGTCGCGGTCAAGGGGTGAAGGGCGTTCCGTTCCGGAGGAGGCGGTTGCCCGGGCTTGGTTCGCGATCGGGTGCCGCCACTCCTAAATGTCCTATAAGTGGCAGATAGTCGCAGTGTTGGTGAGGATCTCCCTGAGCCGCCCCGTGTGAGGGCGGGTGGGGAGGGATCCGGGTGGGTGTACTGCGTGATCATCCCGAGCTGGCCCTCTTCCTGTGCCTGGCACTGGGCTACCTCGTGGGCAAGCTGCGGGTCGGGCCGGTCGTCCTCGGCGGCATCTGCGGGACGCTGATCGTCTCGCTGTTGCTGGGCGCGTGGACCGGGACCGAGGTCGACGGCGACGTGAAGACCGTGTTCTTCGCCATGTTCATCTTCGCGCTCGGCTACCTGGCCGGTCCCCAGTTCTTCGCGAACCTGAACCGGCGCAGTCTGCGGTTCCTGGCCCTGTGCCTGATCGAGCTCGTATCGGTCCTGGCCATCGCCTGGCTGCTCGCGGAGACCTTCGACCTCGATGTGGGCACCGCGTCCGGCATCCTGGCCGGCGCCGCCACCGAGTCCGCCGTGGTCGGCACCGCGACGGAGGCGATCGGGAAGCTCCCCGGACTGTCGCCCGATCAGATCTCCGCCTACCAGGGCCACGTGGCGACCGCGTACACCGTCTGCTACCTCTTCGGCCTCATCACCATCGTCATCTACACCAGCCAGATCATGCCGATGCTGCTCCGCATCGACCTCCGCGAGGCCTCCCGCGTCCTGTGGGAGAGGATGCGCGGCACCGCCGGAGGCCTGGGGGAGGACGAGCGCGAGGCCCTGCCCGGACTGGTGGGCCGCAGCTACCTCGTCACCCGTGCGGACGGGCGCACCGTGGGGGACCTGGAGGCGTCGTTCGAGGGCCGGATCACCGTGGAGGCCGTCCGCCGCGGCTCGAAGGACCTCACCCCCGTTCCGGGCCTGGTCCTGATCCTCTCGGACCTGGTGCTGCTGGTCGGCCGCCGCGCGCTCATGATCGAGGCGGGCCGGGTCATCGGACCGGAGACCCCCGGGATCCCCGGTGTGGACACCCCCTTGGGCAGTGCCCAGGTCGCGGTGACCGACGCGGGCGCGGACGGCAAGACCATCCGTGCCATCCAGGCCGCGAACCCCGGCTTCGTCGACAACGGCGTCTACGTCACCGAGGTCCTGCGCGGCGAGCAGCACCTGCCCGCGAGCCCGGACACCGTGCTGGTGCGCGGGGACGTGGTGACGATGGTCGGCGCGCGGGCGGGGCTGAGGCGGCTCGTGGACAAGATCGGGACCGAGGCCCGCAACGACGCCACCGACTTCATCTACCTCGGCCTCGGCATCGCGGCCGGCTCGCTCCTGGGCCAGGTCGTCGTCCGCTTCGGCGACGCACCGCTCTCGCTGGGCACGGGCGGCGGCTGTCTGGTGTCGGGACTGCTGTTCGGCTGGTTCCGCTCCCGCCGGCAGACCTTCGGCGCGTTCCCGCCCCAGGCCGCCACCACCATCAAGGACATGGGGCTCGCGGTGTTCATCGCCTGCACCGGACTGACCGCGGGTCCCCAGGCGTGGCCGCTGCTCAAGCAGTACGGAGCCCTGCTGCCCATCGCCGGGATCGTCATGGTCCTGATCCCCGCCACCCTCTCCCTCCTGATCGGCCGCACGCTCCTCAAGATCGAAAGCCCCCTGCTCATCGGGGCGATCGCCGGCCAGCAGTGCTCCACCCCCGCGATCACCGCCGTCACCCAGAGCGCCCAGAGCTCGGTCCCGATGCTCGGCTACACGATCACCTACGCCCTCTCGAACTTCCTGCTCCCCCTGACCGGCCCGATCCTCGTCGGCATCCTCGGTGCCTGAACCCACCTCCCCCCAGCCCGCCTGCCCCGTGTTCCCGCCCGCCCCCGCAGACAGGTCCGGTTCATGATCGATTTCCTAGACCGCAACATCTTCACCCCCCATCCCGAACTGCTGGTCTTCATCACCGTCGCGCTCGGCTTCCTGGTCGGCAAGATCCGCTACAAGGCCATCGCGCTCGGCTCCGTGACCGGCTGCCTGATCATGGGGCTGGTCGTCGGCGCACAACTCGGCATCGAGATCGAGGCGACGGTGAAGAACCTGTTCTTCACGATGTTCCTCTTCGCCCTCGGCTACCGCGTCGGCCCGCAGTTCTTCCGGGGACTGAAGAAGGACGGAATCCCGCAGGTCGTCAACGCGATCGTCGTCTGCGTGACCGGCCTGCTGGTCTGCTGGGGCTTCGCCGCGTTCCTCGGTTACGGCCCCGGTCTCTCGGCCGGACTGCTCGGCGGGGCGCTGACCCAGTCCGCCGTCATCGGTGTCGCGGGCGACGCCATCTCCAGCCTGCCCGGGCTCTCACCCGACCAGGTCAAGGAGCAGTCCAACCTGGTCGCCATCGGCTACGCCGTCACCTACCCCCTCGGTACGATCCTCGCGGCGCTGCTCCTGGCCTCGATCCTGCCCCGCCTCTACAAGCGGGACCTCGCCGCCGAGTCCGCCGCCCTGGCCACCGAAATGGACGCTGGGCAGGACAACCCCGACCTCCACGAGGGTTACTACGAGATCGTCCTGCGCGCCTACACCATCCAGCGCCCCGAACTCGTCGGCCGCACCATCGAGGACTTCGAACAGCAGCAGAAGGCCCTCGGCCGACGCGTCTACATCACCCGCGTCCGCCGCGACGGCACGATCCTGGACCACACCCAGAACACCGTCCTCGCCGAAGGCGACGTCATCGCCGTCTCCGCGCTGCGCGGCTCCCTCGTCGAGTTCGACGCCCGTTCCCACATCGGTGCCGAAGCCGACGACGTCGAGCTGCTGGGCTACCAGACCCAGACCCTCCACGTGGTGGCCTCCGAGAAGGCCCAGCTCGGCAAGACCATCGCCGAACTGCGCGCCGAGCCCTTCATGGTCGGCGTGTTCGTCGACAAGCTCTACCGCTCGGGCGCCGAGTTCCCCTACCGGCTCTCCACCGAGCTGGAACGCGGCGACACCGTGATCCTGTCCGGCCCGAAGCGGCTGGTGGACCCCGCCGGCAAGGCCATCGGCAAGCCCGTTCCCACGTCCTTCGCCACCGACATGATCTGGGTCGGACTCGGCATCTTCCTCGGCGGCTGCATCGGCATCCCCGCGTTGAAGGCGGGCGGCATCCCGATCTCCCTGTCCACCTCCGGCGGCGCACTCATCATGGGCCTGGTCTTCGGCTGGATCCGCGGCAAGTACCCCACCTTCGGCAACGTTCCCCCGGGTGCCCAGTGGTTCATGGACACCTTCGGACTCTGCCTCTTCGTCGCCGTCGTCGGGATCAACGCCGGGCCGTCCTTCACCTCCGGCCTCTCGCAGGCCGGCTGGGGGCTGCTGGTCTTCGGCGCCATCGCCACCGTCATCCCGCTCCTGGTGGGCTTCTTCGTGGGCCATCACATCCAGAAGATCCGTTTCCCCATCCTGATGGGCGTCCTTGCCGGCGGACAGACGACGACGGCCGCGATCGGCGCGATCAACGAATCCTCCAAGAGCCAGATCCCGACCCTGGGCTACACCGTCCCCTACGCCATCGCCAACGTCCTGCTCACCATCTGGGGCGCCGTGATCGTCCTCCTCCACCACTGACACCGGCACGGTCCGGCCGACTCCTCCGTCCCCGGTCCCGGCCCCGCCGCAGCGGGCCGTGACCCCCTCCGCCCGTCCTGTCCCGTCCTGAGCAAGGAGCGTTCCGTGAAGACCACCTTTACCCGCGAGGAGATCCAGTCCTTCGCCCAGCTCTCCCCGTTCGAGCTGAAGGACAAGTTCATCGAGATCGCGACCGCCGTCCAGGAGGACGAGCCCGGCCAGAAGGGCACCACCGCCCGGGCCATGCTCAACGCGGGCCGCGGCAATCCGAACTGGATCGCCACCGGCCCCCGCGAGGCGTTCTACGCGCTCGGCTACTTCGCGCTGGACGAGTCGAGGCGGGTGTGGACCGCGGACAACCTCGGCGGGATGCCGGAGAAGAAGGGCATCGCCGGCCGCTTCGACTCCTGGACGCGCCGCCACCCCGAACTTCCCGGTGTCGAACTGCTGGAGAAGTGCGTCGCCCATGCGATCGAACGCTTCGGTTTCGATGCCGACGCCTACATCCACGAGCTGACGGACGCGATCACCGGTGACAACTACCCCGTCCCCGACCGGATGCTGGTGCACGCCGAGAAGGTCGTACGGGGCTACGTCGGCGACGAGATGTTCGATCGCCAACCGCCGGCCGACAACCTGTCGCTCTTCGCGACCGAGGGCGGCACCGCCGCCATGTGCTACATCTTCGACTCCCTCATGAAGAACGGCATCCTCCACAAGGGCGACAAGATCGCCCTCATGGTGCCGGTGTTCACCCCGTACCTGGAGATCCCCGAACTCGACACCTTCGAGTTCGACGTGGTCCACGTCCAGGCCAGCCTCTTCGCCGAGACGGGTGTGCGGGAATGGCGCTACCCCGAGGAGGAGGTCGCCAAGCTGGCCGACCCGTCCGTGAAGATGGTCTGCATCGTCAACCCGTCCAACCCGCCGTCGTTGGCGCTCAGCCAGCGGGTCGCGGGCCAGATCAAGAACATCGTCGACACCAGCAACCCGAACCTGCTGATCGTCACCGACGACGTCTACGGCACCTTCGTGCCGAACTTCCGCTCCATCGCCGCCGACATCCCCCGCAACACCCTGCTCGTGTACTCGTACTCCAAGCACTACGGCTGCACCGGCTGGCGCCTCGGAGTCATCGGCCTGCACGACGACAACGTCATCGACGAGATGATCGCGAACTTCCCGCAGGACCAGAAGGACCGCCTCGCCAAGCGCTACGGCACCCTCACCCTGGAGCCCGAGAAGATCCGCTTCATCGACCGCCTCGTCGCCGACTCCCGCTCGGTGGCCCTCAACCACACCGCCGGGCTCTCCCTGCCCCAGCAGGTCATGATGAGCCTCTTCTCCCTCTTCGACATGCTCGAAGAAGGCCAGGCCTACAAGGAGAAGCTCCGCGAGATCGTCCACCGGCGCCTGGACCTCCTCCTGGAGGGCGCCCAGATGAAGATCAGCGAAGACGCCGGCCGCGCCGCCTACTACATCGAACTCGACCTGCTGGCCGAGGCCGAGCGGGTCCACGGCAAGGACTTCGCGGACTTCCTGGAGAAGAACTACGAGCCGGTGGACTCCCTGTTCCGCCTCGCGGAGCAGACGTCCGTGGTCCTCCTCAACGGCGGCGGCTTCGAGGGCCCCGAATGGTCCGTGCGCGTCTCCCTGGCCAACCTCGACGACCTGGACTACCTCAAGATCGGCCACCACCTGCGGGCCATCTTCAACCAGTACGCCGATGAATGGCACGCCAGCAAGAGCTGAACGGGCATCCCTGCCCCACCCGGGGAGCGCCGGTCCCGCGGGACACCGCGAGGCCGGCGCTCCCCCCGCGATCCACGGCGGCCCACGGGGCCACCACGTGCTTCTCTTCCTGCCCGGAGGCAGCCCTGTGAACGCCCCCCGACCGACCGCGCAGACCGAGCGGACCACCGCGTACCGCTACCCCGAACGCGTCACCTACGACCGCGAGGACGCCTACGCGATCCTCGACGAGGCCCTCTGCGTCCATGTCGGCTTCACCACCGAGGACGGCCCCTTCGTGATCCCCTCCCTCCACACGCGCGAGGGGAACCAGCTGATCCTGCACGGCTCGGCCCACGGACGCTTCGTCAAGACCGTCTCCTCGGGCGCACCGGTCTGCGTGACGGCGACGCTCATCGACGGTCTGATCCTCGGACGGGCCGCCTCCCACCACTCGGCCGCCTACCGCTCCGTCATGGTCTTCGGCACCGCCACACCCGTGGAAGACGCCGCCGAGCGGGCCGAATACCTCGCCCGGGTCGTCGAGAGCGTCGTACCCGGCCGACTCAGCGCCTCGAACGCGGCCCGACGCCCCTCCGTCGAGGAGGCCGCGTACACGGCGATCATGACCATGCCCATCGACGAGTTCTCCATCAAGGTCCGCGCCGGTTTCGCCCGCGACGAGCCGAAGGACGACGGGGTCGAGGCCTGGGCGGGGACCATCCCCCTCACCACCACACCCGGCACCCCGGTCCCCGACACCCTCACCGGAACCCGCTTCCCGGCCCCCGTCTACGACCCGGCCATCCACCGCTTCCGCCAGAACTGACGCCGCGAGCCGAGGGGCCCTTCCGGCGGGAGCCGGGAGGGCCCCCGCGACGTCGCCTAGGCGCGCGAGCGGATCCGGCGTGCCCGGCGCAGCAGTGCGGCCGAGGCCGGGTGCGGTCCGGTGTGCAGGGGGTGGCGCGGCAGCCGGTGCGGCAGCGACCCGTACCAGGCCCGCGAGACGGTGTAGCCGAAGGCCAGGCAGAGCGCGCCGCCCGCCGCGTCGAGCCAGAAGTGGTTCGCGGTCGCGACGATGACGACGAGCGTCGCCGTCGGGTACAGCAGGCCCAGGATCCGCGCCCAGGGCGCCGAGGCGACGGCGAAGACGGTCAGCCCGCACCAGAGCGACCACCCGATGTGCATGGAGGGCATCGCCGCGTACTGGTTCGACATGTGCTTGAGGTCGCCGGAGGCCATGGAGCCCCAGGTCCGGTGCTTGAGCACGGTGTCGATGAACTGCGTGCCGTTCATCAGCCGGGGCGGCGCCAGCGGGAAGAGGTAGTAGCCGACCAGCGCCACACCGGTGGTGGCGAAGAGGATCAGCCGCGCGGCGGCGTATCGCCCCGGATGGAAACGGTAGATCCAGACCAGTACGCCGATGGTCACGATGAAGTGCAAGGTGGCGTAGTAGTAGTTCATGCCCACGATCAGCCACGTCACCGAATCGACGGCGTGGTTGACGCTCCGCTCCACCGCGATGCCGAGCGTGTTCTCGACGCTCCAGATCCAGTCGGCGTTCGCGAGCGCGGCCGTCTTCTCCTCGGGCACCGAGTTGCGGATCAGCGAGTACGTCCAGTAGCTCAGCGCGATCAGCAGGATCTCGAACCAGATCCTGGGGCGCCGCGGAGCGCGCAGCCGGGCCAGGAGGCCGTCCGCGCGGGCGTGCCGGTCGGTGGGGCTCCCGCCCCCGGACACGGCGGGTGACGAGACGTCCGTCCTGGTATCCAGTGTCTTCACACTCACTTCACCCATGGGGAAAGAGTCTGTCAGATCGCGTACCTGCCCCGATCATCCCCCGGTACGGTCTTCCCCGCACGGGATCCGCCCTAGGGACGATCGCGCGAGGAGAAAGCGCAGGTCAGGGGCTATCGGCGGGTGGGGCCGGAGGCGGTGGACCCGCGCACTACCAGCTCCGGCAGGAAGACGAACTCGCTGTGCGGCGCAGGGGTCCCGCCGATCTCCTCCAGCAGGGTCCGCACGGCGGCCTGCCCCATCGCCTGGACCGGCTGCCGGATGGTGGTCAGCGGCGGATCGGTGAACGCTATGAGCGGCGAGTCGTCGAAGCCGACCACCGAGACGTCCTGCGGCACCCGCAGCCCCTGCTGCCGGGCGGCCCGTACGGCGCCGAGCGCCATCATGTCGCTGGCGCAGACGACGGCCGTGCAGCCCCGGGAGATGAGCGCGGCGGCCGCGGCCTGTCCGCCCTCCAGGGTGTACAGCGAGTGCTGGATCAGCTCCTCCGTCGCGGCCTCGTCCAGCCCGAGCCGCTCGCGCATGCCGAGGCGGAAGCCCTCGATCTTGCGGAGCACCGGCACGAACCGCTTCGGCCCGACGGCCAGCCCGATCCGGGTGTGGCCGAGCGCGGTCAGGTGGGTCACCGCGAGCTGCATGGCGGCCCGGTCGTCGGGCGAGACGAAGGGGGCCTGCACCTTGTCGGAGAAGCCGTTGATCAGGACGTACGGGACGCCCTGACCGCGAAGCTGGTCGTAGCGGCCCATGTCGGCGGTGGTGTCCGCGTGCAGGCCGGAGACGAAGATGATGCCCGAGACCCCGCGGTCCACGAGCATCTCCGTCAGCTCGTCCTCGGTCGATCCGCCGGGCGTCTGGGTGGCCAGCACCGGCGTGTACCCCTGCCGGGTGAGGGCCTGACCGATGACCTGCGCGAGCGCGGGGAAGATGGGGTTGTCCAGCTCGGGCGTTATCAGCCCGACGAGTCCCGCACTGCGTTGACGCAGCCGCACGGGACGCTCGTACCCGAGGACGTCGAGCGCGGCCAGCACGGATTCGCGGGTGGCCGCGGCCACACCGGGCTTGCCATTGAGGACCCGGCTGACTGTGGCTTCGCTGACCCCCGCCTGAGCTGCGATGTCGGCAAGCCGCGCGGTCATGGGAGTGGACTGTACCGGTCGCACGTCACATTGCCCACCACGTGCACGTATCGGGGGGAAGCAGGACGCTGCGCCCGTCCGTCTCCACCGGAGAGCTGGACAGTACGGGCCTTCCGGGAGCCGGGAGCTCCACCCGGGAAGGGCCCGTGTTGAGCGTGCAGACGAAGCCGGGGCGGGCGAAGACGAGCACTCCCGGCGGCCCCGGCAGCCACCGCATCCCGGTCGGGCCGGGATCCACCCGATCGGGATCCGCCTGCCCGTCCGGGTCGGCGGCGGGGTCGGCGGCGGAGGCCGCGGCGGGGTCGGCGGGGTACGGACGGCCGGCCTCCGGTGCGCCGAGGCCCGGCATGGCCCGGCGCAGCTCGATGGCGGCCCGGTAGAGCTCCAGGGTGGAGTGCGGGTCGCCGGTCTGCGCGGCCACGCTCAGCCCCGCCCACTCCTGCGGCTGCGGCAGCCAGCTGCCACCCGGACCGAAGCCGTACGGAGCCTCCTCGCCCGACCACGGGATCGGCACCCGACACCCGTCCCGCAACCCGTCCTGACCCGCACCCCGCGTGAACGCCGGGTCCTGACGCACCTCGGCGGGAAGGTCGATCACCTCCGGAAGCCCCAACTCCTCACCCTGGTACACGTACGCCGACCCCGGCAGCGCCAGCATCAACAGCGCCGCCGCCCGCGCCCGCGCCAGGCCCCGCGCGCCACCGCCGTACCGCGTCACGTGCCGCACCACGTCGTGGTTCGACAGCACCCACGTCGTCGGAGCGCCGACCGCGGTGGTGGCGGCCAGGGACTCGTCGATGACCGTCCGCATCGCCTCCGCGTCCCAGGGGCACTTGAGGAAGCGGAAGTTGAAGGCCTGGTGCAGCTCGTCGGGGCGGACGTACAGGGCGAGCCGCTCGGAGGTCGGCGCCCAGGCCTCGGCGACCCCGATGCGCTGGCCGTCGTACGCATCGAGCAGGCGGCGCCAGGAGCGGTGGATCTCGTGCACCCCGTCCTGGTCGAAGAAGGGGAGCGGCTCGCTGCCGATCAGGGTGGCCTGCGCCCCGCGCCCGAGGTCCGGCAGCCCGGCCGCCTTGACCATGCCGTGCGCGACGTCGACGCGGAAGCCGTCGACCCCCAGGTCGAGCCAGAACCGCAGGACGGAGTCGAACTCCGCCCGCACCTCGGGGTGCTCCCAGTCCAGATCGGGCTGCTCGGGGGCGAAGAGGTGCAGGTACCACTCGCCGCCGGAGCCGTCCGCCCCCTCCGCGACCCGCGTCCACGCCGGGCCGCCGAAGATCGACTCCCAGTCGTTCGGCGGCAGCTCCCCGCCCGCCCCGCGCCCCGGCCGGAAGTGGAA